>JAWCLH010000005.1 GCA_038851035.1 Thermoplasmata archaeon | reverse complement strand
CGGATTATCGTTTACATTCCTGACCGTGAAATTCACCATTTTTCTGTCGGAGCAGCCGTGTGGGTCTGAGACGGTTATGTTGACCGTGTGGAGGCCGACATCGTCGTTGGAGGGCGTGAAATTGATTTCGGCGCTCCGGTCTCCGATGGGTATGATATTGAACATGGGGGAGTCGTCGGACCAGCTGAGTCTGTCGCCGTCTGTGTCCTCGGCATGGAGCACGAGAGCGAAGGGGCGGTCCTGGGTGAGGAACTGGTCCGGTACGGGCTGTAGGGTGGGGTAGTGGTTCACATAAATCGCTTTTGATGCTACTGGCTCGCCGGATATCGCGAGCCAGAGGGTGTGTTTGCCGCCGGAGGCCACCCAGGGAAGGGAGACGGGCGTGTCGGAGGAGGCGCCGAGCCTGACGTTCCTGCTGGCGATGGTGACGGAAGAGTTGAAGTCTTCGCCGTCGTGGAGTGAGACCTCCCTGACGAGGTCAAACGGCACCAGACTGGAAAATGTGGCGTTGACGAGCACCTCGTCACCTTCGGAGGGCTGGGGCGGGGAGATTTCGAGGGACTTCAGGCTTATGGGGCGCTCTTCTGGACCGATGGACCAGGTTGGCTCGGGATAAATATATTTAACAATTCTCACATTATCAAACCAATTTTGAAAGTCAATATAGGGTCCTTTAAATATGACTCCCAGCCTTATTCTTATCTCAGAAATGTTATGGATTTCAGACAGGATTTTCTTCTGATTATCGTTTATCCAGCCCGTATCGATGATTTCGCCTTCCGACACATATGTAAACTCATACACCAGGTTATCCTCCGGAGCAAGAAGCCACAGATGAGAGTTAGCAGCATATTTAATTGCTGCGCGTGCACGATAGTCAATAGTTATTTGAAGGCCCAGACCAAGTGGCTTGCTTATGTTTCTCTCTATGTAGGCTTGACCAGGCTCGGAAATGGGTCCTGAATTGCCCAGGATCATCGAGGAGGGAGGGGGATTTCCGGTTGAGCCATCCAGTTTGAGCTCATAGCTCGGCGGACCTCCGTAAGTCCATCCGTCGAGGCTGAAATAAAAAGGACTATATATCTCAAGGGTGGCGCTACTGTTCGATGCGCTTGAGGCGCCCAGATCCCCATAATACAGATATATATCCGTATCCGTGTTTCTTCCTATTCTCCAGACCTTTACCCAAACGCTCGCGAGTTCTCTATCCGTCTTTTTTTCTATAAAATAAGGAAGCTCCTTACTCTCTCCGGACAACTGGTCGTACTGCACAAACCGCAGGTCCGAGAATGATGACGACATGCCTTCGCACCAGGAGACATTGATAAGAATCTGATAGTCGGTGAGATTCTGCGGAATTCCTTTTCCGCTGATGGTTATTGGCCTCCGGTTGGTCCAGTTGATGTCCCACCACGGGGCCCGGGTATCCGTGGGAGGCGACACATCAAGCAAAGGCGATGTGTTTGATAGACCAAGCGAAGGCACATTCAGGAGTATATTGAGTGCTGTGAGTACGGCTAGGACTCGGCATCCAGACCAGACCCGGTATGGCGTGAAATCCGTCGAGAGCGAATTCCTTATGGCCACATTCGGCCCCTCTCATATATCATTGAACAGCACAATATTTATAGATTATTGAGCCTTGAGCCTTAGAACGCATTATAATATTCTGGCTCCTGAATTGATACTCCTGCGCTCCATATTTAATGAAAATGAAAATAAATGGAGCGTGGAAAAAAAGAGTTGAGGGAGGCTAACGAGCCAGCGGAGCCGACCGGTAGCAGGAGAATCACGCCTGAAAACCCTCGCAAAAGACCCCGTTCCACTGGCCCTGGCCAAATATTGGGGGTGGATTGTTCTGTGCTGGCCGGAATAGTTCGACATACCATACGAGGCCATTCATGTCCTGAAGATTCTCATTATCTAAATAGCTCGAGGGGTGCTGCGAATACTCTCCCGCCCCGTTCTGGGTCAGGAAATAGAATCTTAAATTCGTTGGGTTGACAGCGGGGTTGGAAAAAACGTCAATAGCCCGCTCGTTGCCGGGGTCTGTTCTGGCGACTCTGGCGTATCGCCCTCCTGCGTTGACCCAGGTTTCCGATGTCACCTGCGTTGGGGGATTTGGGGGATTGATTGTTCCCCAGTAAAAATTGTTAGTGGGTGTGTCGTAGACATCGGCATCAATCAGGAATGGGATTTCAATCTCCTGGACAGTGTTCCAGTTGGGATGTACTTGGCCTATCGTGTATTCCAATCTAATCCGCGCAGGATTCTGTCCCGGTGATGATAATTCTATATATTCCAATATCTCCCAGTCGATATTAGAGTCTCCATCAGCGTCCAGAATGTATGTTATTTTCACTGAATACCATGGCTTTTCCTGTGTATAATTATGAACAATGATATTTGGATTTTCGGGGTCAAGATAGAGATGGTACTCGGCCGTTTCCTCTGAGTAATTATACCGGGTCATGTTTTCATTGACCATCTGAATTCCTATCCATGGAATCGTCATCTCGGCAATGTAGCGATTGAAGCCGTTCTGGTCGCCCTGACCCGAGGAGTAAAACCCTTCGTATAATGTGATTCCTGTCACCCAGTTTTGTTCATATGAATCAAATTGATGCATGACGCCGCTCCAGTTGCTCAGCCAGTATGGGTCCTCAGCGTTGACTGAACCACAGACACTTCCGGGCGTGCCAATCGCTGTACCTGTCCACGGCATTATCGCCACCAGCACCATTGCGTTGACAACCAGCCCGGCCGCCAATCTGATTTTCATTCGCCTCACGGGAGATTTTTTCTTCATTGTGGTATAGATTGTTTATCTCGAAAAGCGGTCCAGTGGCCTCGAATATGTGGCTTAACTGGCCGCGATGATGTGGCTTAATGGCCCAGATTTATGGTACAAGCTCCGGCTTCCCGCCTCACTTCATCCTGCTGAACAGCCAGCTCCCCAGTAGAATCATGAGGAGCGCGAAGAGCGCGACCGCGCCCAGGTCGAGATAGATGGGCAGGGTGTTTAGACCGAGGAGGGCGCCGCGAACCCCGTCCACGGTATAGCCGAGCGGGTTGAGCCTGACCGCGCCCAGCAGCCAGCCCGGGAGCCTCTCGTCCACGGGGAAGAGGGCCCCCGAGAGGAAAAAGAGGGGGAAAACGAGGAACGTTGAGACGACCTGAAAGCCCTCGAGGCTCTCGAAGAGGGAGCCGATGGCGAGGCCGAGCGAGACCATCGCTATCGCCGTGACCAGAAGAATCAGGAGGGCGAGGGGGATGCCCCAGGGGTTGACCGAGGGAAACAGGAAGGAGAGTAGGAGGAGTACAGAGGCCTGGATGATGACGTCGGTGCACCCCCCCAGAACCTTGCCGAAGAATATGCTTATTCTCGATACAGGCGCGACGAGCACCGCCTTGAGGACGTCGAGCTTCCGGTCCCACACGATGTAGAGCCCGAAGAAGACCGAGCCGAAGAGCACGGCCATCGCCAGTATCCCCGGGTAGATGTAGGACCGGTAGTCCACGCCCCCGATATCAACCGCCGAGCCCACGCCCGTTCCGAACAGGAAGAGCCACATCAGGGGCGAGACGAGGCTCGAGACCACCCGGCTCCTCTCGCGCGTGAAGACCTTGAACTCCCTGTACCACACAGCGGCGACGCCCCCGAGCTCGCGCATCAGAGCCGGTGGTTCCGTGACCCCCTCTTGCGCCGGTCGTGTGCTTCGGGAGGGGGAGACAGAGCCAGAGGAGCCGCCGCTCCTGAGCCCTGCCTCTGCATCATGGGGTGGTGGCGCCGGGCCATCTGCCGGTCTGGAGCCCCCGCCCTTGCCGGCCGGTCCGGCGCTCTGCTCTGCCTCTTTTCCCCCCGCCATCTACCTCCCCCTCTGCCGGAACCTCGCCACGCTCTCGACCCAGCCGCCGCTGTCCTCGCCGCTCTCGTCCCTGATGTCTCGCCCGGTGAGCTTGATAAAGACGTCGTTCAGAGTCGGGACACGCGTCTCCACGCACTCCACGCCGGGCACCCTCGAAAGAAGGTCCGGGAGGTGGAGGTGGGCCTCCCTCATCGCTATCTCGACCAAACCCGCGTTTAGCTTAACATCCGAGACATAGGGGAGGGCTCTTATTTTCTCAACGGGCGGGTCCCTGACCTTAAGAACGACCATGTAGCCCCCGAGGGCATCCCTGAGCTCGGAGGGCTTCCCGAGGGCGATTATCTTTCCATGGTCAATTATTCCAATCCGGTCGCAGACCTGCTCCGCCTCCTCCATGTAGTGCGTGGTCAGGACGACAGTGGTCTGCTCCGTGCTCGCCATTTTCTTTATGTATTCCCAGGTCCTGGCCCGCGTCTGGGGGTCCAGGCCGAGCGTTGGCTCGTCGAGGAACAGGACCGCTGGCCTGTGCAGCAGCCCGCGCGCGAGCTCCAGCCTCCTCCTCATTCCTCCGGAGTAGGTCCGGGTGACGTCGTCCGCCCTGTCCACGAGGTCCACGAGTTCCAACAGCTCCTGAATTCTCCTCCGCCTGACCTCCCGCGGAATTCCATAGAGCATCCCGTGCAGCTCGAGATTCTCCCTGCCCGTGAGAACAGTGTCGAGCGTGGGGTCCTGGAAGACGATGCCCACCTTTCTCCTAACCCCGGCCGGGTCGCGGACGATGTCGTGCCCGGCGACGCTGGCGGTTCCTGAGGTCGGTTTGATGATTGTGCAGAGCATCCCTATCGTCGTCGTCTTGCCAGCGCCGTTTGGACCTAGCAGGCCGAATATCTCGCCCCTCTCGATGCTCAGGTCGAGGCCGTCCACAGCCCGAATTCTGCCGAATGTACGGGTCAGTCCCCTCGCTTCTATGATGGCCATCTCGACCCGGCGAGCACCGTAACCGATAATAATGTTTTGGTAAAGGCACACCCGCGTGGCAAGACTCCAGACTCAGCCCTACATCTCAGGAGATGCCGCCCCATTCTGTGAAGTGGAAGAGGCTCATCTCTTCCTTCTCTCCTCCCATGGATTGTAGGGCAGGGTCGGGTCGACTTCGGCTCCCCGAGCCACCATCTCCTGGGGCTTGAACCAGCTATCTGGGGGCGGAGGGGTTATGAAGTGAGGCCTCTCGGGGGGCTTCGGGAGCTCGATGACGGGGACGTTGTCGAGAAAGAGCGTCGGGACCTGAGGCTCTGGATGGGTGGAAGCGGGCGGGGCAGTCGGGGGTGCACAGGGGCGAGGTGTTGCGGAAACTATTCTCGGGGGCGAGGAGGGAATCTCGCCCACGATGCGGGGCGGCGGGGGATGGAATTCTCTAACTACCTTTGGAGGAGGTGGCTGGCGACGGCCTTCCACGCCTGTG
This sequence comes from Thermoplasmata archaeon, assembly GCA_038851035.1. NCBI lineage: Archaea > Methanobacteriati > Thermoplasmatota > Thermoplasmata > Thermoplasmata archaeon. The sequence continues at coordinate 112,972 of JAWCLH010000005.1, read as the reverse complement.
ATACCAAGGAGTTCGTAGAGGGGCCCAGGCGATGGGCGCTCCTCAGTGTCTTGGGACTGTGTATGGGGCGTTGGGCGTGAGGGGAGAGACGTGAAGATGCCGGGCTGAGGGGCAGCGGCCGGTTGAGAATAGTAATAGGGAAATTGTGCATGAGTTGGGGGAGTGGGCTGCGGAACTACAGAACACGCCCTACTTTCCTGCGCCGGAGGTCTGACCGGCACCGATGCGGAATGCTGGGCGGGGATGGAGTGTGAGCTCCGGAATTTTTGGAGTGGCCCTGGTACCCTCGGAGGTGCCGAGGCTGGAGGGGGAGCCATCCATGGCGGATGGCTAGGGTCCGCGGAAGCCACTGCTGTAGCAAGGGCCCTTTTCCTTTTTAGGAAAAGGAAGGCGCAGAGGAGGGGGAGAGATTGGGGCGCGGACCGATGGGACGGCCCCGCGACGAAGAGAGAGCTACGCTGGTGCTCCGGAGCGGTCCTCACGCCCTTTGCCTCATTTGTTGTGGCCCGCTTCAAAAAGGACGTCACCCGTTAACACTAAGCTGCTTCCGGGGTAATAAATGTGAGGGGTCTATGATTATTTAAATCTATATAAAACGGTCTGTCGTATCTAGAAAATATTTATTACCACCAGCTCTAATGACTATTGATTAATCCAAGGAGGAATGGCCGGTTGGGCATTAGGTTCGTAACGAAGAGGCACACGCTCGAGGAGATGCTCTCTCTGATGCATCCCCTGGTCAGGGATTGGTTCAGGGGGAAGTTCAGGGAGCTGACCGAGCCGCAGGCCCTAGCCATCCCCCTGATTCATGCTCAGGAGAATGTGCTGATATCTTCGCCAACTGGTAGCGGGAAGACCCTCACCGCTTTTCTATCCATAATCAACGAGCTTCTGGTACTTCAGGAGAGCGGGAAGCTGGAGGACAGAATCTACTGTATTTACATATCCCCACTGAAGGCCTTGGCAAACGACATCGAGAAGAACCTCCAAGCCCCCCTCAGGGAGCTGAGGGCGCTTGCGAAATCCAGGGGCGGGGAGGGGCCGCGCATAAGGGTCGCGGTCCGCTCGGGCGACACCAGCGCCTATGAGAGGCAGAAGATGGCAAGGCTCCCCCCCCACCTCTTCATCACTACGCCAGAATCGCTCTCGATGGTGCTCTCCGCGCCCAGATTCCGGGAGAACTTCATGGGCGTCCGCTATGTTATTGTGGACGAAATCCACGAGGTGTGCAGCTCGAAGAGGGGGGTTCTCCTCTCCCTAACCCTCGAGAGGCTGCAGGCGTACTGTAGTAGCGAGTTCACTCGGATAGGGCTCTCGGCCACCCAGGCCCCAATCACAGAGATAGCTAAGTTCCTAGTCGGATACGACAATAGGGGGAGGCTCAGGCCCGTGTCCATCGCCGTCGCAAGTGCGCAGAAAGGCCTAGACCTGAGCATCCTCTGCCCAGTGGAGGACCTGAGCGCCGTTCCCTACGAAGTCGCGAACTGGAAGATGTACGACAAACTGAAGGAGCTAATCGAGAAACACAGGACAACCCTGATATTCACAAACACGCGGAGCGGGACGGAGACAGTGGTCCACAAGCTAAAAGAGAGGGGTGTGGAGGGCATCGCCGCCCACCACGGCAGCTTGAGCAAGGAGACCCGGCTCGAGGTCGAGGAGGGGCTCAGGAGCGGGAAACTCAGAGCTGTGGTCTGCTCGACATCGCTGGAGCTGGGAATAGACATCGGCCACATAGACCTAGTCTGCCAGATCGGCTCCCCCAAGTCGATTGCGAAGGGTATTCAGCGGATAGGGAGGGCCGGGCACGGGGTCTATGAAACGCCGAAAGGTAGAATCATTGTGTTCGACAACGACGACCTCGTGGAGTGCTCGGTGTTGGTCAAAAACGCCTATGCAGGTAACATAGACAGAATTCAGATACCAAAGGGCTGCCTGGACGTACTCGCTCAGACATTGGTCGGAATGTCTCTCGAGAGGCGCTGGGGCGCGGAGGAGGCGCTTGCGCTCATCAGGCGCTCCTACTGCTACCGGGACATGCCGGAGGAGCGGTTCTACTCCGTGCTCAGCTATCTCGCGGGCAGACACTCGCTCGAGGGTGAGGCCTATGCGAAAATTTCCTACAGAGATGAGGATCGGACCTTCGGAATCCGGAAGGGCAGTAGGATGATTTTTTTCCTTAACGGGGGAACGATTCCTGAGGAGTCTTCCTACAAGGTCTTCTCAGAGAAGGGCGTACCGCTCGGCACCCTCTCCGAGAAGTTTGTCGAGAGGCTGAGGAGCGGGGACATTTTTCTTCTGGGGGGGAAGACCTACGAGTTCGACCGATCGCGCGGAATGAAGGTCTTTGTCAAGGACGCCCGGGGCAGGAGACCTACAGTTCCATCCTGGAGCGGTGAGATGCTCCCCCGCACATTCGACCTCTCGCTCGAGATTGGGAGGTTCAGGGCGGAGATGGCCAAGCGTCTCGTTTCGAAATCAGGTGAAGGGCTGCAGGAATGGCTGATGAAGGAATACAGATGCGACCCCGGGTCGGCGAAAAGCATCATTAGTTACTTTAAGGAGCAGCTCGCCATCTCTCCGAAAATACCCACCGACCGGCGCCTGGTCATAGAGGGGTACAGGGATGGTAGGGGGAACTTCAATCTAATTTTCCACTACTGCTTCGGCAGAAGAACAAACGACGCCCTCTCGAGGGCCTACGCCTATGCGCTGACGAAGGAGTACGGAGTCAACGCCTCTATATCCCTATCCGATGATGGCTTCCTTATCACTCTGCCGAAGGAAATACCTCTCAAGAAAATCGAGAAGCTGGTGACCCCGGAGAACCTCGAGAGACTTTTGAGGGCCTCAGTGAAGGGCACGGAGCTCTTCAAGCAGAGGTTCAGGCACTGCGCGATGCGCAGCTTCATGATTCTCAGAAACTACAAGGGGAGGGAGATACCGGTCTCGCGCCAGCTCTACCACGCCTCCCGGATTCTGGAGCTGCTGGACGACGAGGAGTTCCCGGTCATGGCGGAGACATTCAACGAGATATTTCAGGATGCGATGGACATTGAGGGTGCAATGAAGGTCGTGGAGGGAATAAAGAAGGGGCGACTTGAGGTTTGCTACCAGGGCCCAACGGATCTGCCCTCGCCCTTCGCGCACAGTCTCGTGCTTATGGGTATATCGGACATTGTGCTCATGGAAGACCGATCCGCGCTCCTGAGGGAGTTGCACAGACGTGTGCTGAGCAGGGCATTTCAGGAAAGCGGCGCAATGGCGCCACGCTTCTCGGTCGAGGACGTGAGAGCTTACTTCCGTGGAAAGGAGATGAGGATTGACCAGAAGGCGGACATCCTCTACATCATGCGCAGGGTCGGGCCCTTGAACCTCCTCCAGCAGAAGGGCAGGAACGTTTACGATCTATCCAACGTTGACTTCGAAACAACGAAGAGGTGGGCACTGGAGCTGATTCGGGACGGTCAGGCTGTTTTTGCGTGGTGCAATGGACCAGTCTGGGTGCCAGCGGAGGAGCTGCCAGCGTACTACGCGATCTACGCTGACAAGAGGAAGCCCGGTAGCGCCGAGAAGCGGGTGCTCTTGATGCTGAAGAGGGGGAAGAAGCTTCCCTACGATGCGGGCTCCCAGGCGGCTCTGAGGAGGCTGGAACAGGCCTATCTTGTCGAAAGGTTGCCCGACGACCCCGACGGCCGCCCCGTTTACAAGCCGAGAGATGTCTCCAGAATTCCTCGGGTGGACCTCCAGAACGCGCTCCGCCGGAGGGTGCTACAGACGCTCGAGTTCGGCGGCCCGATGTCGCTCGCGGAGCTCGCCTTTGCGCTCGCCTTAGACGAGGCATCGGTGGAACAGGTGCTCACATCCCTCGAGGAGGAGGGGCAGGTTTCTTCGGGGAGCTTCACGGAGGCCTCTGGCGCCACACAGTACATGCTGACGAAGGACCGCCTCCGGCTTGAGGCTAGGACGAACGGGGCCCGAACTTTTGACGAAAGCCAAGTAATGCAATTCCTGCTGAAGAAACAGTTCTATGGTTTCCAGAGCATAAACGATTACTTTAGCAGGCTCTACGAGGCGGGGATGGCATACGACCTATTCAACCGCTTGGAGAGCTTTGACCTAGAGACCTGGTGGGAGATGAGGAGGAAGGGCGAGGTCTTGAACGGCAGATTCTTCCACGGGCGGGTCGGGTATATCAGGGCCTCGGACGCGCCTCTTTATGTTTCTGTATATAGAAAAGAGCAGCTCTCCCAGCTGGACGAGGAGGTGCTAATGTTCTTCAGGAAGAACCCGGGCTCAACATTCTCCGAGCTAGTCGAGGGCTTCTCTGAAAAAAGAGTATCAAGGGAGGAGCTAAAGGAGGCGCTGGACAAGCTCGACCGGAATCTCTATTTGGTCCGAGGCTTTTTCGAGAAGCGCGAGTGGTCCTCGAGGAACCGGTATTTCTGCTTTGACATTGAAGGTGGAGAGAAAGGGGCTGAGGAGAAGCTACTGATTCGCGTTCTAGAGGCCTATGGACCGCTCCACATAGGCGGCATTAAAAGCGCCACGGGCTTCGACTACGATTTTCTCGTTGAGAAGCTGCAGCAGCTTGAGGAGCGGGGCGAGGTGGAGAGGATAATCTCGGTTGGGACGTCGCCCATCGACCTTTACATCCTGAAGAGGGAGCTTCCCGAGCTTGAGAGGGTGATGCCGGGCGAGGTCAGGGACAGGATGAGAATTCTCTCTCTCTACGACCCATACGTCCGTCGGCTCTGGGCGGAGGTAGCAAACCGCTATGGTGAAGGCTGGTTCTTCCCAGTTATCAAGAATGGCATCCTGATCGGAATGGTGGAGAAGTGGCAGATGAGCGGCTGCGTGGACGTGAGGGACATAAGCCTTGACGACACCTCTCTCCTCCCCGAGCTTCTCGATGAATTGGACTTCGTGATGGGCTACTACCGCTCTATGGGCACGGACATCATCCGCGTCAGGAGGGTTTTCGGCAAGTCCATTGATGAGCTGGAGCGGCGTCACCTCGACACATTCCTTTCGAAGGGCTACCAGGTCGTTCAGGGCAATCTGCTCAAAGGGGAGTTTGTTCCAAATGTCTTTCCTAAGGGAAAGGCGCTGGCGTACCTACTCTGGAAGCAGCACATCCACCCAGAAAACAGGTTCAAGCATACCCTCGAGGCCGCCCAATACATGGGTGGATTGCGCTCGGACTTCGAGGCTGGTATCAGGGTCCAGCTCTTCACCCCCCTCTGGAGGCTGGTGAGAGCCGGTGCGCTCCTTTCATGCCTCGGAATTCCGGAGCACCTCCTGAACTGCCTCCCCTCGGATGTTCTCCTATATAAAAAGGCGAAGAACCGGCCCGTGGACGAGGAAATGCGCGAGGTGCTCGGGGCGATACCTCTCTACACACCGATATCTCGCGCAGATCTGAGCCGGAGGGTCTCGCTCTCGCATGAGGCCTTCTCAGAGGCTCTGAAGAAGCTCTACGCCGGTTTATTTGTGATTCGGGACTCCAAGAACCGCTATGTGCTGACCAAAGAATCCCAGCTCACGGTTGAGGAGGCGAGGCGGCGGGTGCTGAGGAGAATCGTAGAGAACTTCGGTCTCGTGAACGCAGAGGCCCTCTCGGCCTATGTCAAGCACGAGTTCAAGATGGCGGAGCTCCGGGGACTGCTAAAGGAGTGGGAGAACGAAGGCTGGCTGGTCAAGGGCTATCTGGTCGAAGGCTCCGAGGCCCTTTTCTGGATCATCAAAGAAGACCTCGATAAAGTGCCCCAGATGGAGTTCAGAGAGAGGGTGGTTCTGAGCCCTTCTGACGCCCTCTCACACTACATGGCCCAAGAGATAAGAGACCGCTTCGGGATGGGCGCGTGTTTCGTCGTGTTGGATGGAACGGAGATGACCGGGGCCTTCAAAGCCACCGTGCGAGCTGGTGTTCTCACCATAACCCAGATGATCGGGGAGCGCACGGAAGAGGCCGCTAGGGAGTTTGCGCGGAGGTGGGGACTGAGAATTGAGTTCTCAGAAAAGGACGCCGGGCGTCCTACTGACGAGTGGGAGCTGATCAGCTGGTACGAGAGGCGGTTCCTGAAAAAAACAGAGGAGAGGGCTGAGGAAAAAGAGGCCGAGGCCGGGGAGGGCGCCGGGGGCGACGTATCCCCGGAGGGTGGCGGGGGAGCGGGCGAGGAGGTGGTCGAGGACGGGGAGGAGGAAGCGGGGCTCATTGGCGAGGTAAAAGGCTTTTCGGTCCGGCGCTCCAACGGGCCAGGGGAGGAGCTCAGGGAACGGTCTCTCCCGCAGCGGGAGATGGGGGAGGGACCCGAAAAAGGGAAGAGAGGCGAAAGGAGGCGAGGTGGAAAGGAAGAGAGTTATTTCCGGTAACATGCCGATGGGACTCTCCGCACTCAACATGGCCGGGCCGGGAGGGTGTTCGATTCTGCATATCTGGAAAATATCTCCCTGAGCCACCGGAGGGTCTGGGAAGCGTAGTGGCCGAAGTAGAAAGCCCCCACGAGCAGCCATAGCGGGAGGAAAACCACCCAGAGCTCGTCGAAGCCCGGCACAAGCACTAGGCCGAGGTACAGGTAGTCAAAGCCGAAGTGGAGGGCGATGGCGGCGTGGAGGCCAACCCTCAGGAACAGGTAGCCGAAGGCTAGGCCGGCGATGAATGTTGGCAGCACCTTCCAGAGGTCCCAGCCGGGGACGTGGGCCAGGCCGAACATGAGCGACGAGCCGACCAGGAAAAGCGCCTCTAGCGGACCGATTCCGAAGCCCCCTCCGAGAAAGTATCCCCGGAGTCCCTTCGTGGTACGGCAGCGCAAGTACTCGAGCAGTCCTCTGCCGGAGGCCTCTCCTGAGGCGTGGGCGAAGGCGTGTGCGATGAGTAGTGGGAGCCCGAGGAGGAAAGTCCTGGCAAGAAGCTCCTCGTAGACTGAGGCATGGGCAAAAGTGAAGAGGAGGTACCACCGTGGATATTCTCCGAAATCAGGAGCTCTCGGGGCGTTACCGGTGGCTTCGACCACTAGAGTATAGATGAAGTCGAAAAAGAAGACAGCGAGAAAGAGCTGGGGGAGCTGCACAAAACCATCTCCCGAGCGCCGGTCCGGAGCCCTGAAGCGCTTCACGCAGAGTGCGAGGAAAGTCCTGATTCTCCCCCGCTCGCTCCAGGCGATGGAGGCGAAGGAGAGGAGAATCGCGGCCACAAGGGCTGCGTACCATGCGAGAAAAGAGGGCCCGGTGAGCTCGGCGAATGCAATGGGCTGGGGAGTGAGGATATAGAGTGCCGCGCCCCGTTCGCTCTCCGGGGCCATTCTGAAGACCTCCGGGACTCCGGCGACCAGGGCTGCGAGGGAGAGAGCCATCGCCAGAAAGAAAACCAGAATTCCAGCAAGCCTCGCGAGGTGCTGGAGCACCATCAGGACGGCCTTCCACCTCGGACCCTCGGCAACGGCGATGGAGACCACGGGAGGAATCGCTTCTTCGTCGTCGAAGGTGTCCCGCGGTGGCCCCGCGAAATTCCCCGGCGAGTCCGGGGGTGCTGTCCTGGAAGGAATCGTGGGTGGCGGAATTCGCGATGGGTCCCCCCCGTCGGCGGTTGAAGAAATCACAGCGGCGCCGCAGGAGGGGCAGGGGAAGTCTCTGTCCCTCTCCTGAAGCTCCTTCCCGCAGCGGGGGCATCTCGTCTGCACGGAGAGATGATTGCGGTGCCCAGTATTAAGCTAGCGGGGGCCGGTCCGAACGGGCTGCTCCCAGAGCGGAGCCCCCAACACAAACTATTTCAACACAAACAATATAATCCGCCCGAGCAGGGAATTCCGCCTTGTCCGTGGGGAGGTTGTAGTCTTGGCTCGCGAGGAGGTGCTCAGCAGAATACGCGAGGCGGAGGCACGGAGGAGGGAGGCGGAGGAGGCCGCGCTGGGTGAGAAGGAGAGAATAGTTCAGGAGGCCCGCCGCGAGGCCCGAAGAATTCTTGAGGAGGCCACAGCCCAGGCCGAGGCGGAGGCCGCGGAGCGGCTCCGCGCGGCCGAAAAGGCAATTCAGGACGAGAGGGCTCGGATGATGGCCCAGGCCCAGAAGAGCCTCGCAGACAGGAGGGAGATGGCCTCCGCCAGGGTGAGGGAGGCGGCGGAATTCATCCACAGCGAGTTCCTGAGGCGGCTGAATGCTTAGGCCGAGACGGATGAGCCGCGTCGTGGTCGCGGGCCCCAGGGAGCGTATGAGGAGCGTCGTCGAGACTCTCCACGCCCAGCGCTCCATGCACATCACCGACTACCGGGAGGAGTACGAGGGGTTCGTAATCGGGACACCGATGGAGGGCTCCGCCGAGAGCTCCGAGAGGCTGCTCAGGCTGCGCGCCGCTTCCAAAATTCTGGGCGTGGAAGAGGGTCCCACGCATAATCCACTTCCCTCTGCCACGGCGCGGAAAAAGCTCGACGCGCTGCTTTCGAATCTTGAGAGAGAGGTCAGGGGGCTGGAGGCGGAGAGGCAGGAGCTCGAGAGCGGCCTGCGCGAGCTTGAGAAGAGGAGGGCCTCTCTACTCTCTTTCGCCGAGCTGCCCCTTCCCCTCAAGGCCTACAGGCCCTACGACAGCCTGGCGGTCTTCACTGGAAAGGCCCGCGCCGGTTTCGAGCGGGAACTGGAGCGCGTGACGGACAGGTTCGAGCTGTTCACCCGGGGCCCCGAGGGGCCCTTTGCGCTCTTCGTCGACAAGTCGAAGAGGGAGGAGGTGGAGAGGGTCCTCGCGCGCCACGACTTCACCGAGCTCAGGGCTCCGGAGGGGGAGGGCTACCCATCCAGAATTCTTGCCGCCCTCGAGCGGGAAATCGAACAAAAGCGAGAGAGGCTCGAGGCGGTCAAGAGGAGGCTGGCCCTGGCGAGGGAGGAATACAGGGACGAGATTCTGGCATGCTCCGAGGAGCTTGCGATTGAAATCGAGAAGGCGGAGGCCCCGCTGAGATTCGCAACCACGGACACGGCCTTCGTCATCGAGGGCTGGGTCCCAACGGACGAGCTGGAGAGGACCGCGGAGGCCCTCAGGAGGGCCGCGGGAGACCACATCCATATAGAGGCGCTGGAGGAGGAGGAGTGGCTGGAGGAGGCCCGCGGGACCACAGAACGTGCGGAGGGGAAAAAGGATGCTATTGGGGCGAAGGGGCAGGGAAGAAAGGTCGAGAGGGGGGAGGGAGAGGACGACATATACGCGGGAGTTCCGGTGGCGCTGAAGAACCCACGGCCCTTCAGGCCCTTCGAGGCCCTCATAGAGCTGTTCTCCCTTCCCAGCTATAAAGAGCTCGACCCGACGGTGCTCCTGGCGCTAGTTTTCCCGTTCTTCTTCGGACTGATGATAGGGGACCTCGGGTACGGGGCACTGCTCATCGCGACCGGACTGATATTCAGGACGAAGCTAAAGAAATGGGAGGGCTTTTCCGAGCTCGGGGCCTACATTCTCGCGGCCGGTCTGTTCGCCTCCATATTCGGAGCCCTCGTGTTCGCCGAAGCGTTCGGAGTCCCCTTCCACTCCGCCGCACACGGCGAGGGGGGCGGTGAGGTCAGCTGGGAGAGCCTCACCGGCCTCGACATCCCGGTTCAGGCCTCCATCCACAAGCTCGAGGCCTCCGGCCTCTCGACCCTGATGGTCTTCTCGGTCGTGGCGGGCTCGGTGCACCTATGCCTGGGACACCTGCTTGGCGCTGTAACTGAGTGGCAGCACAGCCGGCGGCGCGCGGCGGGTAAGGTGGGCTGGTTCATGATCGTTTTCGGCTTCGGGCTGATCATCCTCAAGTTCGCCGATAAGAACTCTCTCGGCGCGTGGCTCTGGGCGGGTCCGCTAGCGCCCTTCAGCGCGTACTGGGACCCTGGCATCGGCCTACTTATTCCATACGCCTCCGTCGCATCCCTTGTGCCCGGCGTCGCCCTCGCGGCCATCGGCGAGGGCCCCCTGGCTCTAATGGAGGTGTTCAGCGCGCTCTCGAACATCCTCTCGTACACCAGGCTGGCGGCGATAGGCGTGGCGAAGGGGGCGATGGCATTCGCATTCAACAGCATCCTCCTCCCGCTCGTCACCGGCGGGAGCATTGGCCTCGCCCTCGCTGGCTGGGCGCTCCTAATACTCGCCCACATGCTCGTCTTTGTATTGGGCTCCATCTCGTCGGGAATTCAGGCCCTCAGGCTCAATTACGTCGAGTTCTTCACCAAATTCTACAAGGGAGGGGGAATCAAGTTCAGACCTTTCGGATACTGGAGGAGATATACGACAGAGACCTGAGGAGTGTGGGAAAAATGGACATCGGAAGTGGTTTGGTCGCCTTAGCGGCCGGGATAGCGATAGCCGGGACGGGAATCGGCACGGCGTGGGCGCAGAAGGAAATTGGTGCAGCGGCGGTCGGCGCGACCGCGGAGAACGAGAAGATGTTCGTCAGGGGCATCGTGTACATGGTCGTCCCCGAGACAATCGTTCTCTTCGGCCTCGTCATCGCCTACATGCTGATGGGGAAAGTGTGAGCGGCTCGAGGGGGAATGGATGGGTCTAGAGCAGGTCGTCGAGGACATTCTCGCGGAGGGCGAGAGGCGCGCCACCTCAATACTCGCCGAGGCCCGCGCCGAGAGAGAAAAAATTCTCTCGGAGGCCCGGGAGAGGGCGCGGGAGCTGAGAGAGAAGCGGCTGGCCGAGGCCGAGAAGGAGGCGGCCCAGCTCAGGGTGCGCGAGCTGGCGAGCGCGGAGCTCGAGGCGAAGCGGAACCGCCTCCGGATGGAAAGGGAGATGCTGGAGGCGGCGGCGGAAGCGGCCCGCCGGAGGATCTCGGCGCTCCAGGGCGCCGAGGAGGAGGCGATTCTGGAGAGGCTGCTGAAAAAGGTCCCGCCGGGCTATAGGGTCCTCTCGTGCCCGAGAAATGAGGAGTTTCTCAGAAGGCGGCTCGGCTCGGCCTACGCCGGCACCGTCAACTGCCTCGGAGGCCTTATTCTCGAGAGCCCGGACGCTTCTGTGAGGATCGACCTGACCTATGATACCATCTTTAAGGAAGTTGTGGAGAGCACAATGAAAGAGGTCCACACTCTCCTTTTCCCAAAATGAAGATAGGGAGGAATCATGACACTCTCCGGTGAAGCCGGCCACGAGGGCAACTATGCTTACACATGCGCCCGCGTGAAGGCTAGGAGAGCCCTCCTCCTGCCCCCAGATACCTACCCGAGGCTGCTGAAGATGGGACTCTCTGAAATCGGCAGGTTCATCGGCGAAGGGCAATACCGGAGCGAGGTGGAGGAGCTCTCTGGGCGCTATGGGGGGGTCGACCTCATTGAGAGAGCGACATATCTCAACCTCGCTAGGACCTACAATACTATCATCGGTTTTACAAGGGGAGAGCTGAGGGAGCTTGTGCGCAGGTACCTCAATCGCTGGGATGTATGGAACTTCAAGACCGTACTGCGCGGCCGGCTCGCGGGGATTTCGTGGAGTGAAGTTGAGGGAGACATTGTGCCGGCAGGCGTTTTTAATAAGGAGGACTTCGCGGCATTGTTCGCAGCCGCTGACATAAACGAGATGATTTCTGTGCTGAAGCGGGAGGGGAGGGAGCACGACTTCGAGCCACTTCTGCTACGCCTACTTGGAGAGAAAGGAGAGGTGCCAGTTCTAGCCGACCTGGAGAACGCCCTGGAGAAGAGCTACTACGAGCGCCTCCTCCGGTTTGTGCCAGAGAAAACGCAGGCCAATCGTCTCTTTCTCCAGTTCCTGAGAGTCGAGACTGACATTGTCAATCTCAAGACATTATTCAGGCTGAAGGCCGAGGCATCGAGCCCCGAGGCAGCCCGGGAACTGTTAGTCGATGGGGGGGAGGAGCTCGACCCATCGAAACTCAGGAAGCTCGTGGCTGCGGAGGGCATCGAATCTCTCCTACAGTGTCTCGTGGGAACGAAAATTTATGAGAGCATTAGGGAGCCGGCCACTCGGATCAAAAACTCCGGGTCGCTCCATGAGGTTTTCTTGGCGCTCGACAGGTATCTCCTAGAGAGGGCCAGGCGGTTCTCACACACATATCCCCTCTCCGTAATCCCGGTAATGGACTATTTGCTGAGAAAAAAAATAGAAGTGGACAATTTGAGAACAATAGCCAGAGGCAAGCAGAGCGGCCTCCCGGAAGAGGTCATCCGGGGCCTGCTTTTCACGTGAGGGCTGATATGGAGCTGGCGGTTGTGGGGAGGGAAGAGTTCGTCACCGGGTTCAGGCTCGCCGGTGTTCGCAAGGTCTACGAGGTGAAGGGCGACAGCGTCGAGGAGATGGAGAGGCTGATGGAGAAGGCGATGGGGGATAGGGAAGTAGGCATTCTGGTCGTCATGGACACTGACTTTCGCAGGATTTCCCCTTCTCTGAGGAAATCGATGGCAGAGAGCGTGGAGCCGGTGGTAATCGCCATCGGAAAGATAGAGGAGGTGGATCTAAGGGAGAGGATATTGCACGTCGTCGGTGTGGATTTATGGAAGTAAGTGGATTGAATAGATTCGGAGGTCAGGGGATGGAGGAGAAGGGCGAGGTCTACAGGGTCTCCGGGCCGGTGGTCACCGCCGAGGGCATCAAGCCAAAGATGTACGACGTGGTTCTGGTCGGCCGGGAGAGGCTGATGGGAGAGGTCATAGGTCTTGAGGGTCCGAGGAGCCTGATTCAGGTCTATGAGGACACCTCAGGAATTCGGCCGGGAGAGGAGGTCGTGAATACGGGCTCACCGCTGATGGTGGAGCTTGGTCCTGGGCTGTTGAAGTCTATTTACGATGGAATTCAGCGGCCCCTGCCAGTTCTGAGAGAGCTCAAGGGCGATTTTATCCGGAGGGGCGTGAGCGCGCCAGGCCTGGATCGCCAGAGGCGCTGGGAGTTCCTACCTAGGGTGAAGGCGGGGGATTATGTCCGGCCCGGGCAGATAATTGGTACTGTTCAGGAGACGAAGTTCATAGAGCATCGAATTCTTGTTCCGCCGAACGTCTCCGGAACACTCACGAGCATCAGCGCCGGCCGGTATACGGTAGAAGATGTGATTGCGACACTCTCGGACGGCACACCCCTCAGGCTCATGCAGAGGTGGCCCGTAAGGCTGGGGCGGCCGTTCAAGAAGAGGAGGATGCCCGACGTCCCCCTGATAACCGGCCAGAGAATTCTGGACACGCTCTTCCCTGTTGCCAAGGGCGGCACTGCCGCGATACCGGGGCCGTTCGGCAGCGGGAAGACAGTCACCCAGCACCAACTATCCAAGTGGAGCGATTCGGAAATAGTGGTCTATGTGGGCTGCGGCGAGAGGGGAAACGAGATGACCGAGGTTCTGACAGAGTTCCCGCGCCTACAGGACCCAAGGACAGGGGCTCCCCTGATGGACCGGACGGTCCTCATCGCGAACACCTCTAACATGCCGGTGGCGGCGAGAGAGGCGAGCGTCTACACGGGAGTGACAATAGCGGAGTACTACAGGGACATGGGGTGGAACGTATCTCTGATGGCGGACTCGACCTCGCGATGGGCGGAGGCGCTGAGGGAAATATCCTCTAGGCTGGAGGAGATGCCAGGGGAGGAAGGCTACCCCGCCTACCTCTCCGCCAAGTTATCCGCTTTTTATGAAAGGGCGGGGAGGGTCCAGACGCTGTGCGACCTCGACGGGTCCGTCACCATAGTAGGCGCCGTGTCCCCGCCGGGCGGCGACTTCTCCGAGCCCGTTACCCAGGCCACGCTGAGAATCGTCAAGGTCTTCTGGGCGCTCGACGCTAAGCTCGCCCAGCGGCGGCACTTCCCGGCAATCAACTGGCTGACCAGCTACAGCCTCTACACAGCCACCCTTGATAAATGGTTCGAACAGAACGTCTCAAAAGACTGGCCCGCGCTTAGGGCCTGGGCGATGGAGACCCTACAAAGAGAGTCGGAACTCCAGGAGATTGTCCAGCTCGTCGGGTCGGACGCCCTCCCCGATGAGCAGCAGCTCCTGCTCGAGGTCGCCAGGATGATAAGGGAGATATTCCTCCAGCAAAACGCCTACCACGAGGTCGACTCCTTCTGCTCGATGGCCCGGCAGTACGCTCTCCTCTCGGCCATCAGGAGGTTCTCGGAACTCGCGTTCCAGGCCCTCGAAGCCGGCGCTCCTCTGTCGAGAATCACGGCCGTGCGCTCGAGTGAGCTTCTGGCTAGGTCCAGATTCGAGAGGGACTTCGAGAGCGAGATGAAGAAGGTGATGGAGCTGATGGCGTCCGAGTTCTCGGCGATGGGCAGGTGATGGTGCGGGGTTCAGGATGATGCTGAGAGAATCGGTGGCTATGCTCGTTCTGCTCGCCTCGGTGTGCGCCCCGTTTCCCCCGAGGTCGGGGGGAGGCGACGCCCGGACCCCAGCGACAGAGCTCAGGAGGGAGGAGGGGTGCGTGTCCAGGCTGCTCGAGATTCGCGCCCGAGCGGTGGTGGATGAGGCGGGCCACGCCCTGAGCGTCAGCGCGGTAGTGTCGATACAGGCGCTGCAGAACACCTCCAGAGTATTCCTGAAGCTCAACCCCGCGATGAACGTGACAGAGGCCCACGAGCCTTCCCTCGGGAATCTGAGCGTGGAGCGCTCTTTCGACCCCTTCATCGCCGTCTCGCTCGGCCGGGAGGTGGGCGCAGGAACATTGCTCAACATTACCCTGAACTACTCCGGAGAAGTGGCCTACAGCGAGGACGGGGGCGAGAGCTACTGGGACTACATCGGTCCCGAAGGGAGCTGGGTCAGGTCCTACGGCTGGTACTTCCCCGGGGACGAGAGGATGGAGCGGGCCCGGGCCACCCTATCCCTGACCCTTCCCGAGGGAAAGATGGCTATTGGACCCGGTGAACTCGTCGGGGAAGTTCATGAGACCCCCAATGCCACGGTCACGTATATATGGGAATCGCGGATACCTCTTATCGGGCTCTCATTCACGGTCGGGCGCTACGTATTCACCGAGCACCAGACCTCCGACCATATCTATCGCCTTTATTTCAGACCGGAACACGCCCCAGCCGCCCCCTCCTATGCTTCCGAGATGGCCCGGATTGTGGAGTTCTATACCTCCCTTTTTGGTCCCCCAGGCTTCCGCGATCTTACGGTCGTGGAGGTGCCTGGCCGGTTTGCTGCATGGGGCCAGAGCCTTCCGTCCATGCTCTGGCTCTCTTCCCGCAATTTCGACGGCCCCCTTCCCTATAGACTCCTCTCCCACGAGCTCGGCCACCAGTGGTGGGGCGTGGATATAGAGGCTGATGGGGCGGGGGAGAGCTGGCTGAGGGAGGGCTTCGCCGGATACAGTGAGGCGATGTACGAGATGGAGGTTTACGGCTCCCGGGGCTACCTCGAGTTCTGCAGGCAGAGGTACATTGAGCTTTTCGTCGCTCCCGGCGGCCCGGAGCCCCTGCTGATAGGGACCAACTACGACCTCGCTGGCTACAAGGGGCCGTGGGTGTTGCACATGCTCCGTTACTTAATCGGCAGCGCGGAGTTCAATAGAAGCCTCTCCTCCTTCCATCAGAAATTCTCGGGAAAGGTGGTCAACTTCTACGACTTCATGGAGCACATCCAGAGCTCGACCGGACGCGACCTCTCAGTGTTCTTCTTTTTTTGGATGTTCTCTCAGGAGAGGCTTGACTGCGCCATCGCCTGTGCGACTGTATTCCAGGGAGAGGAAGGGAAGCAGATGGTCGAGGTTGTGGTGGAGAGCAGGGCCGCGGAGCCTCTCCTTCCAATCGACCTCTCGGTGATGAATGAAGGA
The DNA here is from genome assembly GCA_038851035.1 of Thermoplasmata archaeon. Classification (NCBI taxonomy): domain Archaea; kingdom Methanobacteriati; phylum Thermoplasmatota; class Thermoplasmata; species Thermoplasmata archaeon. Next base: position 97,240 of record JAWCLH010000005.1, on the reverse strand, counting down.
GAGACCATCGCCTTTTTTCCCCGGGCCTCGCTCAGAAAGGATCGTGTCACGGTCCTTCGGTTTGAGATTGACCGGGAAGCGGACACTGTAAAGCTAGATCCAGACGGATGGCTTCTGGACATCGCCACATCGAATAATGAGGCCCCGACCGCACAGGCCTCCCTGGACTTCTCGTTATCCGGATTTGAGTTGCAGGGCGAGCCAATAGAGGGTGGAGCGATTGTGGCAAGAATCGGTCTCTCTAGCGAATCCTCGATGGATGCGGAGCTGCTGGGTGTGATGCTCCTAGCGGATGGTGCGCCGGTGTGGAGCGATGCAGTGGCCCTACCATCGCATGGGCGGGTCTCTCTGAGTGCTCCTTTCTCACTGAGCGTGGGAGAGCATGAACTAGTGGCTTGGGTAGATCCCGACGACCGATTCTACGAAAGGAACGAGAGCAATAATATCTTGTCCACAATGCTGAGAATCCTTCCACCGCAACCTCTCCTCCCAAATCTCCGCGTCATGCCCCGCTCGCTCTCGGTTCCGGCCGGCGCCACGGGCGGAGAGACCACCTCCCTGAGCGCTGTGGTCGAGAACACAGGCAGGGCTAACGCAGGGCCCTTTGAGGTGGAGTTCTGGCTGGAGGATACGGTGCCATCTCTTCTCGGACGCGCGGGCTGTTCCGGGCTGTTTCCCGGAGGGAACGCTGAGATATCCATTCGGCTCATCGCCTCTCCGGGCAGGCATTTCGTCACAGTGGTTGTGGACCCGGCCGGAGAAGTCGTAGAGAGTGATGAGGGTGACAACTCCCTCTCATCCGACGTCTATTTAAACGCCCGGCCGGAGCCGGTGCTCCACGCGACCCCCGCAACAGTGGCGGTTTGGGAGTGGCTTGAGTTCTCCGGAGAACGCTCCGTTGACGACGGCCGCATCACCCACTATTTCTTCGATTTCGGTGACGGTGAGGAATCGGGTTGGGTGGCGGAGCCAGTAACCCATCACCGCTACAGCCAGAAAGGGAGCTACCGGGCAAGGCTGAGGGTTCTGGACGACTCAGGGGCGGAGAGCGGGTGGAGCCCTGATGTGGTTGTCAGGGTCCTGAACGCACCGCCGGTTGCTGAGGCTGTCGCAAAAAGGAGGAACGGGGACGTGAGGACCGAATTTAAATTCAACTCAATATCCTTCGACCCCGACGGGGCCGTGGTGGAGCACCTCTGGGACTTCGGGGACGGACGCAGAGCCTCGGGGGCCACTGTCGCCCACACATTCACAAAAAAGGGCAATTTCACGGTGACCCTGTCCGTCAGGGACGATGAGGGCGCCCTCTCCTCCACATCCCTCAACGTGACGGTGCGCAACCTGCCACCAACGGCCAGCATCAGCGCGGGAAAGCTCGTTGGGCTGGTCGGCGAAGAGTTTAAGTTCAGCGCCAGCGGAACCACGGACCCGGACGACCCCCCGGAAAACCTCGAATTTCTGTGGGATATAGAGGGCCGGCAGGTCAACGGCCCTGAGGCGGTTTATGTATTCACCGGGCCAGGGCAGCACAGGGTAGTGCTGAAGACTAGCGACGGCTACGACTTTTCAGAGGCTTCTGTCATGGTCGAGGTTCGCTCGCCTCCGCCATCTAACCTACAGGGGGTCGTCGGCTGGCACTCCTGGGCGCTGCTGGGCTTGCTGTTAGGACTCATGGCTTTTCTCGTGATTTACCTCACAGTGCCATTCAGGAAGCGAAAGGCGGAGGAGGAGGAGTGAGTGGATGACTAGGGAGTACAGAACCGTGAGCAGGATTGCCGGGCCTCTGATTTTCGTTGAGAGGACGGAACCCGTGGGCTACGGAGAACTCGTCAGGGTTTCCCTCCCCGACGGTAGCAGGAGGAAGGGCCAGGTGCTTGACACCTCGAGGGAGGTTGTGGTAGTCCAGATATTCGAGGGCACGGCGGGAATGGACAGATCCTGCGGTGTCACATTCCTTGGAGAGACGCTCAAACTGCCCGTCTCACCTGATATTCTTGGAAGAATTCTCTCCGGCGGGGGAGAGCCGCTCGACGGGGGACCTAGGATAGTTCCCGAGGAGCGCCTAGAAATCCTAGGGTCCGCCATAAACCCTTGGGCCCGTGACTCGCCACGGGAGTTCATCCAGACCGGGATCTCGACGATTGACGGAATGAACACCCTTGTCCGGGGCCAGAAGCTCCCCATATTCTCAGGGTCCGGGCTCCCCCACAACGACATCGCACTCCAGATCGCGAGGCAGGCCCGCGTCCCGGGGGGGACGGGCGAGTTCGCGGTGATTTTTGCGGCGATGGGCATAACAAACGAGGAGGCCCAGTTCTTCATGCACGATTTCGAGAGGACGGGGGCTCTCAAGAGAGCGGTGGTCTTTCTGAATCTCGCCGACGACCCGGCCGTGGAGAGGCTGATTACCCCGAGGTTGGCTTTGACCGCGGCCGAGTACCTGGCTTACCAGCACGATATGCACGTGCTCGTCATCCTCACCGACATGACCAACTACTGCGAGGCCTTGAGGCAGATCGGCGCCGCGAGGGAGGAGGTGCCGGGCAGGCAAGGCTACCCGGGCTACATGTACACCGACCTCGCCACCATATACGAGAGGGCTGGGAAAATAAAGGGCAGAAAGGGCACGATCACCCAGTTCCCTATCCTTACGATGCCCGGCGACGACATCACCCACCCGATACCTGACCTTACGGGTTACATCACCGAGGGGCAGCTCGTGATATCGAGGGAGCTGCACAGGAGGGGCATCTATCCCCCGATCAACGTCCTACCCTCGCTCTCGAGGCTCATGAATCTAGGTATCGGTAAGGGGATGACCCGAGAGGACCACAAGGCGGTCTCGGACCAGCTCTACGCAGCCTACGCAGAGGGCAGCGACCTCCGGGGGCTTGCGGCGATCGTCGGCAAGGAGGCCCTGTCGGATCGCGACAAGAAGTTCCTTCAGTTCGCCGATATGTTCGAGGACAGGTTCGTTCGGCAGGGAAGGGAGGAGGACAGGGACATCGACTTCACTCTCAACCTCGCATGGGAGCTGCTCGCCACCCTGCCCGAGGCGATGCTGACCAGAATGGACAGGAGCCTCATCGAGAGGTATCATCCCGCTCACTCCGGGAAAAAAGGTGCTGAGGCGTGAAAGGAGCCGGTCGATGATGATAAAGGACAGGGTGAAGCCGACCCGCTCCGAGCTTCTGGAGCTGAAGAGGAAAATTCGCCTTTCGGAGAGAGGGCATCGGCTTCTGAAGATGAAGCGGGATACCCTGATCATGGAGTTCTTCAGGGTGCTTGCCCGGGCCAAAAACCTCAGGACTCAGCTCATCGAGCAGTACAGAGCTGCTGAGAGGAAAATTGCAATAGCGATGGCGGTGGAGGGGGTCGTGGCAGTAAGGTCAGCCGCTTTTGCCATCAAGGAGAGGCCAAGAATTCGGCTGAAGAGTAAAAACGTGATGGGCGTGGTTGTACCGCTCGTAGAAGGATCCGGCGTCAGGAAAAAGCTATGGGAAAGAGGGTACGGAATTCTCGGTACGAGCGCTAGAATCGACGAGGCCGCTAGGGCCTACGAGGAGCTCGTCGAGACAATTATAGTAACGGCCGAGGTGGAGACCACGATACGCAGGCTATTGGATGAGATAGACCGGACACGCCGGCGGGTCAACGCCCTAGAGTTCAAGGTCATTCCAGAACTTAAGGAGGCGGCTGCTTTCATATCCCTCCGCCTCGAGGAGCTAGAGAGGGAAAACATATTCAGGCTGAAGAGAATCAAAGGCTGATGGAGCCCGGCGGGGCGCCGGGGCGCGGCCGGAGCGGCGGGAGCTCGGGAATTACGGGAGATGAGCGGGGCGGGAGAGGCAGCGCGGGCTCGAGGGGCGGCCCCGTGAGGAGCACCGATGCGGGTGGCGGGGAAGAGCCGGGGCTGCCCCCGGCCCTCCGGACCCCGGAGGGCCGAGAGAGGCTGATGAGGCTGCTGTGGCTGATATCTCTGGCGATGCTCGCAACCGGCTACGCGCTGATTTTCTGGATATGGACCCGCGGGGGGCTCTGATTCCATCGGAGCGGGTCTACAATGAGAATCAGGGCTTCTTGGGCGGGTAGAGCCTCGCGAACTCCTCACTCACCTCCGTCCGCAGTCTCTCAAGAACGAGCCGGTTTGCCTCCGTCTCGGTCCGAGCCTCAGAATCACCTCTTTTATCGGGCCGCTCTCGCCCATATCCGTTATATAGAGTCTGTGGAAAAACAGCTCGAGGACGAAATCTCTTCCCGGAAAAACAAAGTCCACATCTGGCTCACCGCTGATCGGCACCTCCTGAAACGCGTACCCCCTCCTTTTCAGGAGAGCTCTGAGCCGGGCCAGGAAAATGTCCCTGTCGAAATCGTCGTGCCAGAGAACCGCCCTGTAACGGTTCACATCATGGGTCGGCACCTTCCGGAGAGCGAGATAGGAAATCAGTACCCCCAGGCAATACAGAGGAATAAGAATAAAGATGGAGGACTCGCACGTGTAGTCCGGGAGACCCATTCTGTCTCTGACGAGCATGTTCAGGAGAAAAAGCAATAGCGCGACAACTCCTCCCAGTATCAGTGATACGGAGAAAATGACGACGTGGTAATCCGTCGGGGAAATGTGATACCATTTGTTCTTGACAAGGGGACAGCGGATGTAGTCCAGGGCGTCCCAGGCGTGGGTGCGTGTGAGAACCCATTTCCCCATTCAAATAACCCCGCCCGGCCGCTACTCCTCCTCGCAGAGCGCCTCACGCCTCAGAAGCATCGCCGCCTTCTCCCCGTCCCACTCGTCCGACTCTCCCCCCTCGACCAAGTAGCGCGGCTCCGGGTACTTAATTAAAAGATTCTTGATAAAATCGTCCACTTTGTCCTCATCAATGGGGCCCCCGGAGGTCTTGGGCTCCACTCCCCTCATGCCATCCGATTTCACATACCATGTGCCGACGCACCTGTCCTTCCTGCGGTCCCACACGTAAATATATTCCCAGCCCATCCGCCTCACCTATAAGTTGTTATCTGTCTAGAGAGTATAATAATTATTTGCCCATCCCAGTTAGTGCAAATATACCATTCAAATCCATCCTTCTACCCCATATTAATGTTTCCAGCCCCCTTCCACTTACCCGCTGTCTAAGTTAGGACAGTATTGATGCTCATCAGAGAACATAAACCACAATCATTCTTGAGCTTGGACGGCCCTCAAGATCGCCTATCGTCTGAGGTACCTACCGGCGCGGTTTCTATCCACTCTGTTAATCAAATCAAGTTTTCCGACTACATCCTCTAAAGAGGTTTCTGAAGAGGAATGAGGCAGCTCCAACCTCAAGGATTCCCTTGATGGCCCAAACGAACCCTCCCCCCTCATCTTGAAAGCATTTTTAACCCACGAACCTATCGCTCCTATGAGATCCTGTACTTCATTCTCGTTATCACGAATTTTTAGGAAAATCTACTTGGCTCCATTTAACAATCAATACGATTATTAGATGCGATTCTCAATCATCATGATTACAATGTATGAATGATATGGAGCGATTCATATTTCACAGGTGAAAATAGTTCTGATTTGGCTTTGGAGGTGGTTTGGGACCACCTGCGCCGGGAAAATTTTTATTTAATCAGGTCCATAACATATCCGTGGTCGAGAGGTACAGTAAGAAAGTCTGCCTGCTGGGCGATGAGGGGGTGGGGAAGACCAGCCTGATTCGGCGGTTCGTGGAAAATACATTCGACGACTCCTACATTAAAACCATCGGGACCAAGATATCAAAGAAGGAAACGGTGATACAGGGACGTGACGGTCGGCCCGTGCAGCTCAACTTCATGATATGGGACATCCTAGGTCATAAGTCCTCGAAGAGGGTCCCACCCACCTACTACGCTGGCGTCGAGGGAATTATGGCGGTCTTCGACTTGACCCGCCCCGAGACCTTTAAGGATCTCGACGTCTGGGTAAGTGGAATAGTTGTGGAGAAGAACTACGAGCCCGCCGTCGTCATTCTGGGCAACAAGAGCGACCTGAAAGACAGGATAAAGGTCTCGGAAGAGGAGCTCAAGAGCATGGCCGGCAAAATGGGGGCCGCCCACTTTTGGACCAGCGCAAAGACCGGAGAGAACGTAGAGGCGGCCTTCCACCACCTAGGAAAGGAAATGCTGCTAAGGCGCTCCGGTCCCTCGTGGACTTGGGCCTGAGCCCCCGCGCGAAATCCGGCTCCCTGAACCAGCTATCAGAAATCGACCAGTTCCGCCTCCATGCTCCCCGTGTCGACCAGCGCCAGCGTCCTCTTTCCCGTGAGGTAGCCGCAAGCTTCGCCAGGGTTGACGACTAGGGTCCGCCCCCTCCTCTCGATTCTGGGTTCGTGCGTGTGCCCCAGGACGACTAGGTCATACCTCCCGCAGCCCGTGAGTGCGTCCGCGAGCGCGCGCTCCGTGCCATGGTAAACAGCAACCCTCCTTCCCTCTGGGTCGACCTCCGCAAGGTCCCCAGCGAGCTCGCCGATTTCTTTGAATCTCTTCTTCAGGCCCGCCCTCTCGCCGTCGTTGTTCCCGTAGACCGCCACGACCCGCACGCCGGCTTTCGCCAGCGCGGGAGCGACGAATGGGGCCACGATGTCGCCCGCGTGGAGCACAAGCCCCACTCCCCTCTTCCTCATCACGAGCGCCGCGGCCTCGACCGCGGGCAGGCTGTCGTGCGTGTCAGATATCAGGCCGATGAGCATTGCTGTTCCTCCCGGAGCGGAGGATGGCCGGAGCGAAGCATTATTCTTTGGGTTGATTGGGCGGGGAGCCTTCCCTCATTTCCACAACAAAATATAATACTCCACCACCTCATCGCCGTCTCCGTGCCAGCCGCGCGCTTCCCCCTGCCAGCCCGCGACAGGGTTATCCTTCACCTCTCCCGCTTCGGGCGGCCGGAACCTGAAGGGAGCTGCCCGCGTGGCATCACCCAGGACGGAATAGCCGAGGCCACGGGACTCGCTAGAGCTCACGTCGCCCTCGCGCTCAGGTCCCTTCGCGAGGAGGGGCTCGTCGAAGAGCTGAAGGGGCGGGTGGCGGGCGAGGCGCGCAGGAGAAAAGTCTACTCGCTCTCCGACGCCGGCCTGAGGTACTCGCGCGAGCTTCTGGCATTGATCATGGAGGCCGTGGTCGAGCTCCATAGGGATGGCGCGGAGCCCCAGAGGCTGAAGCTCTCCGAGGCCTCCTTCCTACTATCTAAAAAACTCCCCCTTGCAGAGCTTGCAATCTCGGTGGGCGAGAGGGCGGTGCTATGCATCGGTCCGGACGGCCTGCCCGTCCGCGCTCCTCGAAAGGGGGGTTGGGGGTCGGGCGAGGAGGGGACGGCCTTGCCTGCGAGCGAGGGAGTGGGCGATGCCGGGCCATCCCCTCCGCGCCCCACCCCGGAGAGTCTTCTCGTGGAGACACCCACAGGGGTCCTGGGGGAACCCCAGCCCTGTAAAAAGGCGCCGGCCACCCCTCCCCGTCCACCAGAACCCCCGCTGGTCAGGTGGGGAAGGCTGGCGGCAGTGACCCTCGCCGGGCTCGCGCTGCTGCTCGGGCTCATATTCACAGGCATCCGGCTCGGGCTCCCGCTCCCTCCCGACTTTCTCCTCACATACTTCCTCCTCCTGCTCACAATCGAGCTCGTGCTCCTGCTCGCCTACGAAATACCGCCCGGCATCAGGACCGAGCTGGGAGTTTTCACGGGCACATTCATTGCGCTCTACGGTGGCGTTCTGGTTCTCGCGCCCCCTCTCCAGAGCCTTCTCTGGCTGGCGCAGGGCCTCCTTATTCTTTCCACGGGCCTTCTGCTCTGTCCCCTCAAGGAGGGCCGCGGCCTCCAGACCGCGGGCGCTGCCGCGGGCGCCTTCATGGTCCTCCTCGGCTCCCTCGGCGCTCTCAGGCCCGGCGAGCTTCACCTACGGCTCTTATCCGCCCTCTGGATTCCCGCTGGCCTCCTGTTCATAGCGGCCAGAGTCTACCCGGGGAAGCTGGGCCTCGCCAGCCACCTGAGGGCCTCGGCCGTGATGTCGGCTGGCCTCTTCCTCCTTGCAACGGGTATCTTCTTCTTTTCAAAAGGCCTCCACGCGGAGGGACTCGTCGAGCTCGTGGTCGGCGGCGCGGTTCTCTATTGCGCCGCGCCCCGCAGAAGGGAGAACTGGAGCCCCACATTCATTATAGTCTCGACGCTGCTGGGCCTAGTAGTCGTGCTAAGCGCGATCTCAGCCCTGGAGTATTTCGCGGGCTGAGACGGGGCCGGCTCAATCAAGCAGTTTTTGAAAAATATGAACGTCAAGCCACCGGCCGAATTTCCACCCCGCCTCCCTCATCACACCTACTCTCTCAAAGCCAAGCGCCTCGTGCAGGTGGAGGCTGGCGTCGCTACCCTCCACAATGCGCGAAACAACCAGATGGAACCCGGCCCTCTTTCCCTCTTCGAGAATTCCCTCCATCAGGGCCTTTCCTATCCCCCTCCCCCTGTGCTCTCTCGCAACATAGACTGAGAGCTCGACCGTCCTGTCGTAGCCCTTCCTCCTCGACCACCGGCTGAGCGAGGCCCAGCCCACAACCCTTCCGTCCTCCTCCGCAACCAGAATCGGGTGAGAGGGCTTGTGCGCCAGGTACCACCTCCTCATCCGCTCCTCGTCCCTCGGCTCTGTGTCGAAGGTGGCTGTAGTGTGCAGGACGGCGTCGTTGTAGATTTCAGCCATCGCCAATAGGTCGGCCTCGCTGGCGGGTCTTATTTTCACCGAACTCCTCACTTCCCACCCGCCCCCCTCGCTTGTTGCCTGAAATAGTAAAAGTAAAGCATTGCTAGGAGGAGCGCCAGCATCGATAGCTGGACAATCCAGCCAACCCTCTCAAAATCTCCGAAGGGAACCAGGTTGAAGCCATAGTAACTCTCCACCGGAAAGCTCAGGGGGTTGTAGGGGTGGTGGAGCGTGTCGAGGAGCACATGCGATACTGTCCCAATCAGTGCCGAGGAGCTCGTGACGAAAATCGAGGGCTTTTGGGAGCGGAGGTCCACCCCAGCGAAAAAGAACCACCTCTTGTTCTTCAGACGGCCCTCGAGTTTGCGTAGCAGCGGCGGGACCGCAAAGAGCACGAGCGCGATTGTGAGACCGAGGTCCACGGTGATTGAGCCGAGCAACGAGTGCATCAACCCCCTAGACTTCCATCTGTCCCAAGTGAGGATGTAAAGGAAAGGGCACTCTAAATCCGGGATGACGGAGCCGACGCTCAGGGCGAAGAAGTCGAACCTCGCCGGTCTGTGCGCGAATAGGGGCCACACCGTCGGCCAGTGCAGAACCGCAATCGGCATGTCAGCGCCCCAGCTCCATGCTCCGGGCAGCCCCCATCCGCATCCCCAAACTTAAATCTCCCGCACGCCTCTGGCCCTCTGGATGTCCAAGGAACTCACCCTTGTCCTGTTCGGCGATGTCCCCGAAGCAGATATCAGGGAACTCGGGGCCCTCCTTCCCGGCGCGGGGTACCGGGTCATTGCGGTCAGGAATGAGCCCGTCCCCGCCGCGGCCTACAGCCCACGCCGGGCCCAGTATCTCGCCTCCGCCTTTCTCGAGGTAGCCCTGAGGCACCCGGGGACTGTCCTTGGAATAACCGACCTCGACCTCTACACGCCGGATCTGAACTTCGTCTTCGGACTTGCGCAGAGGGGTGGGAGGGGGGCGGTTGTAAGCAGCCACAGACTCCACCACCCCATCCGGCGGATCTATCTCGAGCGTCTCGTAAAAGAAGCGATTCACGAGCTTGGGCATGTGAGGGGGCTCGGCCACTGCCCTGACCCGCTCTGCGTGATGCACTTCTCTAACTCTCTGGCTGACACAGATAGAAAAGGACCCTGGCTCTGCGGGAGGTGCTCGCTCGCAGACCCCGGTGTGTGATTCCCTCCCACGACAGCGGGGCCACACTTTTCCGTGATAAATCCGCCGTTGCCGACTTTCACCTACCCCTCCAAACCCTTTTTATACGGCGACGTGGGTTGGGTCGTTGGGCTCCCAAGGACCAAAGAGCCCCGCCGGGGCCGGCTCCCCCGCAACAGGGCGCAGCACTGACGAACCGCGCCCCAGGGGGAGGGCGTCGGCGAAGTGCCTGCATGAGGTGATGCGGGAGAGGGCGGGCGAGTGGGGCTCGAATCGCCTTCGATCGCGTAGACCGGGCGGGTAGAACGGGTCCAGGTGGAATGAGCATGGTGACGAAGGAAGAGCTGGCGCCCCACGTCGAGGACGTCGCGAGGGCGCTCGGGAAGGACAGGGTTTTGAAAGAGGGCATAGATGTTGAGAAAGAGCTGAGGGAGTATCTGGAGACCTACAGGGTGCTAGATATCGCCACGGCGAAGAGGAGCGTTGTGAGGAAGCACGGGGGCAACCCTGCAGAGCTAAGGGTCTCGTCTGGGCCGCCGAGAAAGCTCTCGGAGCTGCAGGTGAACGAGCCTTCTGTAGACTTCGTCGTGAGGGTGCTCACGGTTAATCCGAAGGAGGTGGAGGTCGACGGTGAGAAGAAGAAAATCCACTATGGAATCATCGCCGACGAGACTGCGTCGAAGACCTACACCGCTTGGATGGAGGAGGTGCCGTTCAAAAAGGGCGATGTGATTCGGGTCAGGAGCGCCTACACGAAGGACTGGAACGGCGAGCCCCAGATAAACTTTGGCAACAGGACGACCTTCGAAAAGGTCTCGGACGAGCTCGTTCCAGCGGCCGCCGCAGGGAGGTTCGGTGAGGAGAGGGTGCTGAAAGTGAGGGATTTCAAAGATGGCGAGAACAACGTTACCGTCGAGGCAAGAATTCTGACCATTGAGAGGAGGGAGGTGCCCGTTGGGGACGCGGTCAAGACGGTCTTCTCGGGTCTCCTCGCCGACGAGACGGGCCGGGCCCAGTTCACGATGTGGCACGAATTCCCGATAAAGCCCGGCGACGCTGTGAGAATTCAGGGCGCCTACATCAAGTGCTGGAAGGGCATCCCGCGCCTCACTTTCGATGAGAGGTCGAAGGTTGAGAGACTGGAACACTCGACACTTCCGGGACTCAAGGAGCTGGAGCGCGGACATGTGACGACCATCGAGGAGATCGCCGCGCGCGGCGGGGCGGCAGCCGTGACTATCCGGGGCATCATCATTGATGTCAAGCCGGGGAGCGGCGTCGTGTTGCGCTGCCCCGAATGCAGGCGCGTTATTCAGAAGGGCGTCTGCAGGGTTCACGGGGCGGTGAAAGGAAAGCCCGACCTGAGAATCAAAGCCGCGATCGACGACGGCACCGGAGCCCTCATCGCTGTTCTCAACAGGGAGCTCACAGAGAGGGTGACGGGGAGGGCGATGGAGGACTACATGAAGGTGCTGACCGAGCTCGCCAGCCCCGACGCCGTCCGGGCCGACATAATGGAGAAGGTGATCGCACGCCCGATGGAGCTGACGGGCAACGTGACATCGGACGAGTATGGCCTGATGCTCGTGGCGACCTCAGCCAGGATGCTGGAGGTGGATGTCCAGGCTGAGGCGAGGGCGATGCTCGAGAAGCTGGAGGTGGATTGATTGAGAGCCCCAAGGGAGATCGCCCACCGCCTCTTCGCCGAGGAATTCAATTCATCCACGGTGGAGCTGGAGCCGGAGGGCGAGTTCTCGCCCGGCCACGTGCTCACGCCGCTCGGCCTCTGCGTCAATAGGGTCCTCGTCGTGGGAGTGATAACTGACGTCGAGAACATCTCAACGAGTGGTGACCCGCTCTGGCGCGCCCGGCTCTCTGACCCCACCGAGACCTATTACATATCTGCGGGCAAGTACAGCCCCGAGGCCGCGGGCGCTCTGGCCAGAATCACTCCACCAGCCTTCGCCGCCGTCGTCGGAAAGGTACGGGTCTACAGACCGGAGGAAGGCGTGGTCTACCTCTCGCTCAAGGCCGAGACCGTGGTTCCTTCGACAGCGGCTCTCAGGGACTACTGGGTACTCGAGGCCTGCAGAAGCCTCAAAAAGAGAATCGAGCTCGCCGAAGAGGCCATGGGCCTCGAGAAGCCGACCGTTGAGGCCCTGGTGTCGCTCGGCGCGAGCCGCAGTCAGGCCGAGGGGCTCATCCTTGCCCTCAAGAGATACGGACCTCCTGACCTGGAGCGCTTCAGGGCGATGCTGGAGAGTTGCCTGCGCTACGTCCTGCCCGAGATGAATGGCAGAGCGGGAGAGGAGGAGGAGGCGTTCGCCATTCCGGGAGAGAAAGAGGGGCCCGGGGAGATGGCATCCGAGGAGGCGGAGGAGCCCGGTGACGATGAGGTCCCGGGCTACTCCAAGGAGGAGGAGGCGAAGGTCATAAAAATCGTCGAGAGCCTCCAGACGGGCACGAAGGGAGCGCCCTGGGAGAAAATCGTGGAGAGGGCGAAGAAGGAGGGTCTGAGCAAGGAGACCGTGGACCAGATAGTGATGGATCTGATGGAGTCGGGCGTTCTCTACGAGCCCTCGATAGGCCGAATTCGGAAGACCTGAGACCTCGGTTTCTCTCGACACCCGGGCTCCCTCTCAACTTCATGTTCTTTTTCCCTCTCCGCCTACACCGTGGCCTATAACCCCCGGCCGGGGGGCTCGCCCGTGTAGGGGGGCCCGGGATGAGGTCCGGCGCCGGGGTCCTCAGCGAATTCACCAATAGAATTATCGGGCGTCCAGGGCTCGGCCTCGGGCGGCTCCGGGGGGAACGCCCTTCCCTCCATTCTGACAACTCCTGACCCGGCCGCCCTCGCCCTCCATCGGAGCCCCCAGAATGCCATCAGCACAAGGAGCGCCATCAGAACCAGACCCAGCGCTCCAAGCAGGCTTACCAGCCAGTCCCTGTTCTCCAGCGCGGGCTCTTTCTTAGGAGGCGGCGGGAGTGGAGGAAGGGGCTCGATTGTTACGATGAGTGAGGCCGCAGAAGACTCGCCGTAGTCGTCCACAACGGTGAGCTCGACGGTGTAGTTGCCGGGGCGGAGGAAAACATGCTCCACGACCGGTCCTCCGGCGTGCGTCCCGTCCCCGAAGCTCCAGTAGAGAATCACCGGGCCCTCGGGGTCAGAAGAGCTAGTGGCGTCGAAGTAGACCTCTCTACCCTCGGTGAAGCAGCCGAAGGCCCTGAACGCGGCAATGGGCCTCCGATTGATGACCCTGACAGGCTCGAGGTAAAAAGTGTCAGTCTGGCCCGCGCTGTCCATCACGGTGAGGGAGGGGGCGTAGGTGCCGGGGCGCGTGTAGGCGTGCCGGGGCGATGCGTCCGAGGACACGTTCCCGTCGCCGAAGTCCCAGAGATAGACCACGGGGCCCTCGAGGTCGCTTGAGTCGCCCCCGAAGAAAAGGACGGGCCTGAAGGTGCTGACCTCCTCGGGATGGGCCATCGCCCTCGCCACGGGCCTCCTGTCCCTGACCTCGACGATTGTGTATGCGGTGGCCTCGGAGCCGTCGTCATCCTTCACAGTCAGGCGGATGGTGTATCTTCCCGGTCTATCATAGGAGTGGGCGACGCTCCAGCGGGGGTCGGTTTCCCCGTCGCCTAGATCCCAAAGGACGGCCACGACCCTGCCATCAGGGTCATTGGCGCGCGCCGTGAATGTGAACTCCGTGGTGATGTCCCCCGTGTCCTCCGGCACCTCTATGAAGCAGGCCGGGGGCCGGTTGCTAACGATTATTCCGAGGTGGTAGATGGAAGAGGAGCCATCATCGTCCGTTACATTCAGGAGGACGTCGTAGCTCCCGCTGTTTGTATAGACATGGACGGGGTCGAGCTCATCGGTCTCGCAGCCGTCCCCAAAGCTCCAGCGGACCGTCACGGAACCGTCCTGGTCGGAGGCGTTTGAGAAGAACTTGATGGGCACGAGGGTCAGGGCGCGGGTGCTGTTCGCTGATGGGCTGGCGGAGGGGGCCCGGTTGAGAACCGTGATGTTAATTCTGGACGGCCCGGAGACTGAGCCGAGGGCGTCGCGGACGCGCAGCGAGGCGGTGTAGACACCATCGTTGCCGTACGAGTGGGCCGCTCGGGCCGACGGCGTCCAGCCCGTGCCGCTTCCGTCGCCGAAGTCGAAGCTGTACTCCGAGACGCCGCCGATGGCGTCCACCGAGCTCCCGCCTTCGAAGCGGACCTCCTCCTGTGTCAGGACTGAGAGGGGCGAGGCCGAGAGGAATGCCACAGGCTTGTCGTTCACCTCCACAAACCTCTCGGCTGTGTTGTTGCTCTCGTCGCTCTCCACGACATTGTTCCGCGGGTCGATTTCAACGGTGACCCTGTGGGTCCCCACGGCCGCCTTCCACCTCGCTTCTGTGGAGGAGGTCGCACCTGCGGGCACATCAACACGTCTGGCGGCGATTGGGAGACCATCTAAGTAGAACTCGACATCGACGTCCGTAGCGTTCAGGTTGCCCGTGTTGGTTACATTGACCGATATCTCCACATCCTCCCCCTCCTCCGGCCTTTCGCTCGAAAGTCTCAGGCCATCCGGCGGGATGGAGAGGTCAACATACATAAACCTGGCCATCTCCGCTAGGGATGCGATTGCGAGCATTGTAGCCCTTTGGACGAGCGTGAAGTTGATGTACTCCACCCTGTCCATGGTCGAGTGGTAGTAGGGGCTGAAGTCCTCTTCGATGCCGAAGACCCCAGGGTAGCCGTGCTGCCAGAAGCGAGTGACGTCCGTCGGGGCGCCCTGACCCGCGGGGTACTGATAGGTGTCTATGCGCAGACCGATTCCGTATCTCTCGTTCACGCCAACCATGTACCGGCCCTGCGGCGCGGAGGCGGGGTCCCAAGCTAGGTTGAAGTCGTATGTTCCCCCAGCGTACGAGCTTCCGACCATATCGTAGCATATCCCGCCCTGCACATTCTCCCCCATTGAGTGGATGCTCTCCACGTATCGCCCCGAGCCCACCAGCCCTATCTCCTCAGCGGTGAAGAAGCAGAACTTTATGGTGTCCTGGAAATCGTACCTGCTTAGAATTCGAGCGGCCTCGAGAACAGCAACGCAGCCCGAGCCGTCATCGTCAGCGCCGGGGGCGTTGTTCCAGTAGTCCTGCGAGACGCTATCAGAGTGGGCGTAGAAATAGTAGACCGCGTCCGAGCTGGTGTTCAGGCCCGGAAGGGTGAGAATCACGCTGCTCATCAGATATGTGTTGACCTGCCCCTGGTAGGTGAAGTTGTGGAAGGAGACCTGCAGACGGCCGTTTCTATCGAGAGTGTCGTGGAGCCACCTCGTCGCCAGCGCCATCTGGGGCGCGGCGCAGAAGCGCGTCCCGAACTCCTGAAGCGTGGTCAGGTACCGCCTGAGATGGTCCTGCGAGACCTGGCAGGTCAGGCCCTTGATCGCGGCCTGGACCTCCGGGGGAGGAACTGTGAAAAGCTTGGTGGAGGGCTCTTGTCTCACGCCGCTGCCCGGCGCCAATGGGACGTCAAAATAGATGGGGATGGAATGGAGGCCGCCCGGTTGCCCACCCGCTTCCATCGCCCGCTCCTGAAAAGTTGCTCCTGCCCCGGGCACGAGAAGTAAAAGGACGACCACCGGCGCCGGAACCCCTCTCATCACCATGAACATTCGGTTGGCTATATATTAATGAATTGGTGCGGTGGTGCGGGGTGCCCTCGGAACGGACCGATGCCCCCACCTCGCCTGTGTGACTGCCAATAGGTGAGGGCGGGGAAAAAAGAGGAGAGAGGAAGGCGTTTGGGAGAAGCAATAAATTACCCCAACAACCTTAAATCGCTCCACACTTTTACCAGTGGAGGGGAAAGGGAATACAGCCCAACACCCTGCTCAACATCATAGGCTTCAGCCTCGTCCTCGCGGCGCTCTCGGGCTTCGCAATCTATACGGAGGTCCCTGCGGGCGGGCCGGGACTGAGGAGCTACTCGGTCAGGTTCCCCCTGACAGAGGCGACCGGGCCGGAAGGCTCCGGGGAGGCGCGCGACGGCCAGACGGTTCAGAGCACCCTCACGGTCACCCAGCCCAATATCACGACAATCATTTTTCAGTTTGAGTTCACCGACAACTATCGCTTCTCCTTCGTAAGCCCAGCCGGCGCCAATCTAAGAATCACCTCACCAGAAGGTGTCGTGAAGGAGGCCAGCTGCGCCCCCGGAGGCACCACCCGGACATCGGTCGAGTTCACGGACCTGAACGAGCTCCCCGCCGAGGCCAAGGTTACCGCGGCCGGCCTCCAGGACGCGCAGAAAAAAGCCGCAACCCGCTACCCACCCGGACTCAACGGAACCGGGGACTGGACTATCGAGGTGAGCGCAATACGTGATTACCTGCTGCCGGTCCACGGCCGGGGCAGCATATCCTTCACCATAAGCACACGCATAGAGAGCTACGTAGCATTGGTCGAGGAGATGCACGAGGCCTGAGGCATGACTGGCAGGAAGATGATTGCGGGAGGGAACCCCAAGAGGCAGGCGGGAGTGAGGGTCAGAGAGCTATATTGTCGAGAGCACGGGAGACCTGCTGGGTGGAGAGGGGGCGCAAAAAGCTCGGGGGAGAGAAAGGACGTGCCCCACTTGGTTGCGGTATTGAGGGGGGTGGGCGGAGCCAATGGCAACTGAGAACGGCGGCACGCTTGGCGAGCGCTGCAGACGTCGCTTCTTCATCACCAAGAGCGTGGAGGAGGTGCTAGCTGAGGCCGAGGCGGCACCCCACAGGCTCAGGCGCAGCCTCAATGTTATTGAAATTACCGCAATCGGCATAGGTGCGATCATCGGTGCTGGGATATTCGTCCTCACGGGAGTTGCGGCGGCGGTCAGGGCCGGTCCTGCTATCGTCATTTCCTTCATTGTCGCCGCGGTCGCTTGCGCCCTTGCCGCCCTATGCTATGCAGAGTTCGCATCAATGATTCCCATCTCTGGCAGCGCCTACACCTACTCCTACGCCACGATGGGCGAGCTCGTAGCCTGGATAATCGGCTGGGATCTGATTCTGGAGTACGCGGTTGGCGCGATTGCGGTGTCGATAGGGTGGTCGGGCTACTTCGTCCAGCTCCTGAGGACCTCGGGCTTCGAGTTCCCCGCCGCACTGGCTGCGGGCCCGTTTTCTGGAGGCTTCATAAACCTCCCGGCGATTTTCATCGTCCTGCTACTCACCCTCTTGCTCGTTCTAGGTACCCGGGAGAGCGCCAGAATCAATCTCGCGCTCGTGCTGACGAAAATCGTGGTAATTCTAATTGTCGTTATGGCTGGGGCATCCCACATAGACCCAAAGAACTACGAGAACTTCCTTCCTTTCGGGGTACCTGGAATCTTTGGTGGGGCCGCCATCGTCTTCTTCGCCTACATCGGCTTCGACGCCGCCTCCACCACAGCGGAAGAGGCGGAGAACCCCCAGAGGGATCTACCCATCGGTATAATCGGCTCGCTTGCGATATCCACCATTCTGTACATAGCCGCGGCCGCTGTCTTAGTCGGCATGGTTCCGTACAGCGAGCTGAACCAGTCCGCTCCCTTTGCGTACGCTTTCGCCCAGCATAATGTGGTCTGGGCGACGGCCGTGGTCTCCGCGGGTGCGATAGCGGGGATCACGAGTGTCCTCTTGGTCAGCCTCCTCGCCCAGCCGCGCATCTTTTTCTCCCTTTCGAGGGATGGGCTGTTGCCCAAAGTTGTTGCGAGAGTCCACCCGCGATTCGGGACCCCCTATATAGCGACTCTGGTCACGGGAGTTGCCGTTGCAATTTGTGCGGGCATTCTCCCAATTGAGATCGCGGCCGAGCTGACAAACATCGGGACCCTCTTCGCCTTCTTCCTAGTCAGCGTGGGAATCATCGTCCTTCGCAAGGTCAGGCCTGACCTCAGGCGACCGTTCAAGGTACCGCTGGTCCCCTGGCTCCCGGCGTTGGGTGCGATTTTCTGCTTGGCCCTTATGATCAGCCTCCCACCCCTGACGTGGTTCAGGTTCATAATGTGGCTTGGAATAGGGCTGATAATCTACGCCAATTATGGGTATAAAAAGAGCAAGCTCTTCAGCACACATAGCACCGACGCGGAGAACTTATCGGGGCCTGGGACTGGACAGCTCGGGGGATAGTGCCAGACCCCCCAATAGATTTATCTGGAAGCCCCAAGCTCCACCCACCGATGGACAGGGACTACAGGGTGATGCTCGCTGCCTCAGGTCTCAACACGGCGGTCACCGCGATGCTGTACGCTTCCCTCCAGTTCCTCGCTTACGAGAAGGGCCACTCCCTCATTTACGTCGGCCTCGTGGGCGCACTCCCCTACATCGGAATGATGGTGATGGCATACGTCTGGGGACTCCTATCCGACTGGCTCGGAAAGAGAAGGGACATCGTGGTCGCCACCGGCGTTCTGGGGAGCCTGCTCTTCTTCGTCTACCCCTGGCTGACGACGATCGAGCAGCTCCTCGCCGTCAGATTCGTCCAGGTCTGCCTGATGGGCTCGATAATATTGCTTCTGGCAGTCGTCACGGAGCGCTTTCCTGCGGAGAAGGGGAGGGTGATAGGGGACATAAACGTCCCGCTCTCGCTCGGCTGGATGGTAGGAGCGGCGGCGGCAGCCTTTCTTTACAGGGAGCACACGACAGAGCTCTGGGCGCTCTGCGGCGTCGTGGGGCTGGCTTCAGCTCTGGTGCTCGTGCCGCTCAGGGAGGAGAGGAGGGCCGCCGGGCTCAGGCCCATGCTCAGCGGGATGGTGACCTTCAGAAATAAGAAGCAGATAGGCCTCCTCTGCGCGGCGACGCTCGTTTTATTGATAGGTAACTACATGGTCTACTCGGTCTTCGCCCAGTACCTGCGCACACCCGACTTCGGCCTGAGCGAGTTTCAGATCGGTCTGCTCGTCGCGGGCTCGGGCCTCACCGGTGTTCTGGTGGTCCGATTCGCCGGAGAGCTGGCCGACCTGCGCGGAAGGCGGGGAATCTTCCTGGGGGCCATCGTGTGCTATGCGGCGAGCTGGACCCTCTATGCCCTGACCACGAACATCTACGTCGTCGGCCTGCTCTGGATGCTTCCCTACTGGTCCTTCTTCGTCACCAGCTCAACCGCGATCGCATCTGACCTGACCAGCGAGGAAGAGAGGGGGAGGGGCATAGGAATTCTGAATGCGGCGATCAACTCCGGGAACGTGGCTGGCTCCCTCCTCGGGGGCTTGGCTGCGGAGGTGCTGGGCTACCGGCCTACGTTCGGGATCGCTGCCGCTCTCGTGACCGCCTCGTTCTTCATCGCCCTCGGCGTCAGGGAGAGCAACTCGAGTCACTCCAGCGGCTCAACCCCCGCGGCTCCGCCCGAAAGGTAGAGTCGGGGCGCTGGCGGATCTCCGGCATATCTGAGCAGGCCCATGACTCGAACAAGAGTACCATTCTCCCATGGCCTCTTCTCCTCCGACGGTCTGTAAGAGTTCGAGGAGCAGTTCAGCTCAAGCGATGGATTGGACCGCTCGACTAGTCTGAAACTGAGGCTCTGCCCGCGGAGGTTTTTAAAATATGCCACGCCGGCGAGGGCGACGCCAGAACCGTTAAGAATTCCGCGCTCAAGCCACAGAACCTCCAGCGTGGAAGGGGAAAGGAACTCGAGCCTCGCTGCAGATTTTATCTGCATCTCCATCTTTCCGGCGAAGCGCTCGAGAACGCCCGAGGCGCGAATTCTCGCGCCAGTCAGTAGCCGGCCCTTCAGATTCGCACCCTCCAATAGAGTAGCGTCGATGGAAAGCCGAACCCCGGGCGGTTTTCCACCGGGCAGCAGCTCCACGTCGAGGCTTCCTTCCCACGACCTCCTAACTTCCCGCACCATTCCACTGATTGAAACATAGCTGCCCGCGGCTTCGGCCGGGACCGAGCCGGAAAGCTCGATGGGAGCGACGCTCACGGAGTAGGCGTACAGCCCGAGCGAGCCGAGGAGCGAGAAGAGCGTTGCGGCGGTGAGCAGTCTGTCAGCCATGTCCGGGAGCCTACTCCCCGAACGGCTTATCAAAGGCGCGTGGTACCTACCAGACCCCATGCCGATGGGGCTCAATGGCGGCCCTTTCTACCCGCACAAACTGGTGAGCAAAAGGCTACGGTGGAAAAACGGCGACAATGCGCTTGCCTATGTCGCATGCGAAGCGCGGGTCCTTGCGGGTTCTATGAATCCCCCGGCTAGACCTCCGGAATATTAACATAAGCTTTAACTAAGCCATCGGATATCAGGCCCCATAATGGCGGCTCCCGGAGGGAGCCCGCCCATGCCGCTGTGGCTCAGTGGTGGAGCGACTCCTTGGTATCCACCGGGGGGCTGAGTATGGATGAGGCCTCCAGGAGTCCTTTGCCGAACAGGAGTAGGTCGAGGGTTCAATTCCCTCCAGCGGCTCTGGGCCCCCGGAGGGGGCCCCTGGGATTTATCCGCTTTGATGAAACTTTGAGCCTCACAGGTTGCACGGGACAAAGTTTCGGGTTCAATTCCCTCCAGCGGCTCTGGGCCCCTGGAGGGGGCCCCTGAAAAGCCTGTGTCGACTTTCGAATGATTTCTCAGTGCGTCGAGCAGGAAAAGCAGGGGTCATAGGCCCTCAGAAGGCTCTCGGTCAGCTTCACCAGCTCCGCTCGTGGTTTTGTTATATTGGCGTTGAGCAGCGCCGTCAGGTCCTCTTCGATGTTGGTAAGGTTCTGGGCCGTCGGTGTGACTATGTCCGCCTCGGTGACGATGCCCTTCTCGTCCACGCGATAGGCATGGAATAGAGTTCCCCTCGGTGCCTCCGTTGCCCCCACGCCCCAGCCGGGCCTGACGACCCTCGGGACGGTCTCGTCCTTGAGCTCCTGGGCGAGCTCTCCAGCCAGCTCGATGCCTTCCTCGGTGTAGTGCACAAGCTCGATACCCTGCGCGACGAGATTGTGAAACGGGTTGACGCTCGGGAACTTAACAACGTCGCCGGCCAGCTCCCTGGCCCTATCGAGCAGCCTGTGGTGGAAAAGATTCACCCTGGATATGGCCCCGACGAAGAAGCCGTGGCCGTTGCGGTGGCTGAACTTGGCGGTGGAGTAGGTCCTGACCGCCTCGTTGAGGTACTTCTTATAATCGGTTAGCGGCGCGTTAACACCGGCGTCCGACACTATCCTGCCGCCGTAGGCCGGGTAGTTCTGGCCGTCGTCGAGCGCCGAGTACTCAGTTTTGCGGTGCAGTTCTGGATAGGCGAGGGAGGCGGCGAACCTGTAGGTCTCCACACAGTCTTCTAGGACCCCCTTGAGCTCCTTTTTCACCATGGCCATCTTTGTCCGGGATGGGAGTCGCATAAAGCCGCCGGGTACGGAGTTGACGGGGTGGACGGCTCGGCCTGAGACCACCTGAACGATGTCGTTTCCCACCGCCCTGACCCTGAGGGCGCGCTTGACGGCCTCCGGCGCCTTCCCGTAGAGCTCGACGAGCGTTCCGGCCCCGAGGTATTCGGGGAGGGCCAGAAAGTACAGGTGCAGGGCGTGGCTCTGCAGCATCTGCCCCACGATGCCTAGCCGGCGCAGTTTCTCTGTCTGTGCAGATGGCTGTATCCCCATGGCTTTCTCGATGGCCATTATGGCGGCGTAGTTGTGGACCACCGGGCACACCCCGCAAATTCTGGAGGACATCTGGGCGACCTCGTCGGCCCTCCGTCCGCGTAGGAACTCCTCGAAGAGGCGGCAGCCTTCGTGGACCTCCATCTGGACCCGGGCGCGGCCCTTCTCTATCTCGAAAGTGATCCGGGCATGCCCCTCGATCTGGGAGATGTAGTTGTAGCCGGCGCTCATTTATTATCACCCCCGACGTCTACGAAGAAACTGGAGTTGACCGCATACTTCCTGAAAAGGCGCACGATGTCCTCGGGGGAGGCCAGCTTCCTCAGGAGCTCGAGCTCATTGGACATCTCAGGCTTCTCCAGAGCACCGCGGCACCCGTCGCACGGCATGCCGGCGGTGGGGCAGGGCGCCCCGCAACCGCCGTACGTCACGGGGCCGGCGCAGGCGACCTTCTGGAGGAGCAGGCATGGGTTGTCCCTTTCCTTGCAGTCCATGCAGACGGGACGGACGTGCTCCCTGAGTGGGCGACCGGCAAGGACATCGCTGACCAGTTTCTCGATGTCCTCTCTAACGATGGGGCAACCGCGAATCTGGAAGTCGACCCTGATATAGTCGGAGAGGGACTTCACGTGGACCATTTCAAAGAGGTCCGCCTTATCACCATAGATGCGCTTCTTGGCGGAGACCAAGTCGCGGTAGTTGTTGAGGGCCGCTATGCCTCCGAAGCAGGCGCACGTCCCCATTGCGACGACTATCTTGCTCCGCTCCCGAATCTCTTTGACGAACTGGACCTCCTCGCTCGTCATTGCCGTCCCTTCGATGAACGCAATGTCGAAGTTCGTCCATTCGTTCCGGCCCTGACCAACGCGGAAGTGCTTTATGTCGACGTTAGTCAGTATCTCGAGCAGATGCGGAGAGTTAAGCAGCTCGACCTCGCAACCCTCGCAGTCAGTGAGGTCAAAGATACCGACCACCGGCTTCGCCATCAGATCGCCTCCGGGAGTTCCTTTACTTCCGCATAGTTGAACACGGGGCCGTCCAGGCAACAGTACTTGTGGTTGATCTGGCAGTGCTGGCACTTGCCGACGCCGCACTTCATCAATCTCTCCAGTGACACATATATCTGCCTGTCCTCCATACCCGCCTCTTTGAATCGCTTGATTGCGAACTTGTACATCACCGGCGGACCGACGATGATGCCCACTGCGTCCTTTATCGGGTAGGTGAGCTTGTCGATGAGGGCCACGCCGAACCCGACGCAGCCGTCCCAGTGGCAGGGGGTCCCGTCGGGATTCTTGGCTGCGTCCACCGTGACAAGGAAGTTTGCCCTTTTTTTCCAATCGTCGAACTCGTGTTTGAAAAGAAGATCGGCAGGAGTTCTCGCGCCGTAGAGGATGGTCACCCTCCCGAAGTCCTCTTTATGGGCTAGGACATAGTTTATGTGACCACGCACGGGGGGCAGGCCCAGACCGCCGAGCAAATAGACGATGTCCTTTCCCTTGATGGAATCCAGCGGGAAACCCACTCCATAGGGACCCCTGATGTAAATCGCGTCGCCGGCCGTCATCTTGTGGACCGCGTTTGTCACGGAGCCCACCCTGCGTATGCATAGGTCAATGTAGCCCTTCTCCTCGGGACTTGAGCAGATTGATATCGGCGCCTCGCCGATGCCGGGCACAGAGAGCTCCACAAACTGGCCGGGTTGGTGGGTGAAGCCACGGCTGACCTTGATGCGGAACACCTTGGTGTCGTAATTGAGCTCGGTGACCTTCATTATCGTCCTCTTCTGGGGCTGGTAGATATTCATTCATCCCACCTCCAGCTTCTCGAGGTTGGCGCGCATATTGATGCCTGCCGGACAGTAGACGATGCAGCGGCCGCAGCCGACGCAGGCAGGGAGACCGAACTCGTCCACAAAGCTCTTGAACTTGTGTGTGTAGATGTTGCGGAAGCGGTCCTTTATATTCGGCCGAAACTTGTGGCCCCCCGCAACGGTGGCGAAGTTCAGAAGGGTGCAGGAGTCCCAGAAACGCTCGCGTCGCGAGTTCTCAGGAACCACTTCAGAGGTATCGGCTACATCGTAGCAGTAGCAGAGAGGGCATACCGTGGTGCAGTTGGTGCAACCGAGACAGAGCCTGGCCATCTCGTCCCACAGTGGGTTGGTGTGGTTTCTGGCGAAGCTGCGCCAGACCTTCTCGTAGTCCAGCGGTTTCTTCTCCTCACACTCCGCCGAAATCCCGGTGACAGCTAGGTCCGTAGCGTGAAACAGAGGGGAGCCGAGGAGCTTCCGACCTTTCTCCGTACCGGCATATACGATGTAGCCGTCGCCCTCTTCCCTGAAGAAGAGGTCGCAAACCCCGTGGGGAAGCCTGTCCGCGTTCATTGATTTGCAAAAACACTCCTCGCTCGGCTTGCATTCAACACCCATTATCAGCATGCCGCCTCGGCGGGCAGAGTAGTAGGGGTCGCTGGCCATGGCCATGTCCAGCCGGACGATGGCATTTATATCGCAGATATGGAGACCGAAGAAAGCCAGTCTCGACTCGGGCAGCATTTCCCTGAACTCGCCCTTTCTGAACTCGAACATCGTCTCCCGGGGCGGGTGCAGGTACTTCTTCACCGGCAGCACAGTTCTCGGGTAGTCGAGAACCGGCGGGTGCTCATCGTCGATTTCCGCAAACATGAATACGGACCCGTGTTTGACCGGGCCGATGACAGTGTACTCCCCTGCCAAACTGGATAGGAACCTGCCGACGTCGCCCTTTTTAATTTTTTTTCCAATCATCCTCATCACCGTCCGTTTCCCGCCCTGCCGGCGTGGAGCCAACCTGACGGTAGTGTATCTCTGTGATTCTCTACCCCCCGGTGGAGAATATTCCTGATAGATATGAACTTTGTTCTTTGGTACAAAGATGGCAGCATTTCTTTGTTTCTTTGTGCCTAATGGCGTACGGCCTGTCCCGCACAGACTGCACTCGCCTGTGTTTAAGGAGTTAGAGCAGCGCCTATTCATCGCATCATTCAACGGAATGGCCTCCGGGAAGAGCGCATGGACCGCCTTCCTTCTCGAAAGGCCCATGTAGAACTCGTTCGGGACACCTTGCTGGGGCACTTCTGGGCGCAGAGGCGCTAGCCGGTGCAAAGCTAGCTTCTAATGTGGCGGGGGCGCCTGAGGACGCGGACCCTGAATCCGAGCTCCGCCAGAACCCGCGAGGCCTGGACACCGGCGAGGCCGCCATCCACGACAAGAACTGCACCGGTTTTCGCACCCATCGCTGCCTCCCCCGCGACCTCCAGACCGGTGGATGTGTTCTATCGCTCCTCGCTTTCCGCCATAATCACTCTCATGCGTCGCAGGTCTTTTCTCATGACGGCAATTCCTTGATTTGAGAGATGAGTTCCTCACCTTTCAGAAACTCAACCCGATCCCCTGCCTCAGCGATTCCGCCATGAGCCGTGCTATACAGAAGTATGCTATCTCCTTCGTTAATTTTTAAGTTGTTGTTGTTATCGTTGAATCGCCCGTTGGCCACCGGGATGGTGCTCAATAATGTGCTCATCCTTACAGTGCCTGTTTCTGGATCTATTATTTTGATGGTAACTTCAGTAGATTTTTTAGCCCCATTGGTGACATTTATTATCCAGTCTCCCTCAGCAGTTTTTTTAGCACGTATTCCTAAAGCCTCCTCGAAAGGATACTCCGGCAGCTCCTTGATGGTGCCGAGGACACGATTCCCCATCCTCAGCTCAAGCCTCATTCCTTCGAATATTTCGCCGTTGTTTTTAAGAAAGATTGTGTCTCCCGTGTCCAGCCTATTGTTATTGTTCCTGTCGTTGAATTCACCATCGGATGAACCCATCCATGTCAATGGACAGGTATACACCAAGTCATTTGTCTTGCCATCAAATACCTGTAACCTCACTTCCTCGGCGTTTTCAGAACCCCGCGTAATCTCAATCAACCAGCCGTCTGGTCTTGGCGTCACCCGGAGTCCGTATGTGGTGCCCCCTTCCCCGCCCGCAACATTCGGGGTCCTGTTGACCACCATAACAAGAGCGAGGGCGATGCTCACCCCAACAAGCACGACCACTGTTAAAATGATGGCGATGTTTTTCTCGGGAGTTCGGGCCGGTTGGAGTGACGGTTGGGCCATGTATTGATATTGAGGAGAATATAGCTGGGGTGGCTGCTGTGGAGATGCCTGCGGTGGATGCTGCTGGCTGGCAGATGGTACATATCCTTGCTGGGGCCCTGTGGAACACATAATAATATGAAAGGAAAAATCTCATAATAACTATTGTGCCTACGGCCCGTTTGAGCCCCTCTTATCCATTTGCCCCGCCCCAAAGCTCCGGCGGGCCGCGGCAATAGCCCCGGGTGGATTCGAACCACCGTCCCGGGATGCAGGACCCCGGATGATTGACCTCTACACTACGGGGCTTTTTTGACTGCGCCGGGCCGAATTTCGTTTCCGTAATTAAAGATTTGCAGGAGGGCGCCTCCTTGGGCCTCGTTCGCCCTCTCACCCCTGAGACCTGCTCTTGCTCCATCTATCCTTCAGTCGCACGGTCAGGTTCAGGACGAGTCTTTCGGGCGTCGTGTCCGGATCCACGCAGAAGTACCCGACTCTCTCTAGCTGAATACGGTCTAGGGGCTTCAGCCTCTTCAGAGCAGCCTCGACTTTGCAGTCCGTGAGAACCTCGAGGGATTTGGGGTTAAGGAACTCCCTGAAGTCCCGGCCCTCCTGCCCCGCCGGGTCTTCGACTGTGAATAATTTATCGTAAAGCCTCACCTCCGCACTTATGGCGTGGGGGACAGACACCCAGTGCAGAGTTGATTTCACCTTCCTCCCGTCCGGGGCACTACCACCGCGCGTCGCGGGGTCCACGGTACACCTAAGTTCGACCACCTTGCCATTTTTTTTCACGGCCTCCCTGCAGGTCACGAGATAAGCACCCCTAAGCCTGACCTCGCGGCCGGGCGCGAGTCTGTAGAAGTCCTTTGGCGGGTTCTCCATAAAATCATCCTGTTCGATATAGAGCTCCCTTGAGAACGGGACCTTTCTCTTTCCCGCGGAAGGGTCCTCTGGGTTGACCATCACCTCAACCTCCTCCACTTGGCCCTCCGGGTAGTTCTCGATAACGACCTTCAGGGGCCTGAGGACGCCCATGTATCGCGGGGAGGTCTTATTCAGGTCCTCCCGGATGCAGTGCTCGAGGAATTCGAAGTCCACTGTGCTGTTGACCTTTGCCACGCCTATTCTCTTACAGAAAAGCCTGATGCCGGCGGGCGAGTAGCCCCGGCGCCTCATTCCACTGATTGTCGGCAGCCGGGGGTCGTCCCAGCCGGAGACCCTCCCCTCCTCGACGAGCTGCCTGAGCATTCTCTTACTCATCACTGTATAGCTTAGGTTTAATCTGGCGAACTCGATCTGCTGCGGGTGGTGGACGCCCAACTGGTCGAGGAACCAATCGTACAAGGGTCTGTGGTCCTCGAACTCAAGGGTGCATATGGAGTGGGTGATGCCCTCTATTGAGTCCTCAAGCCCGTGGGCCCAGTCATAGGTAGGATATATGCACCACTTCGTGCCCTGCCTGTGGTGCGGGACCTTCAGAATTCGATACATCACCGGGTCCCTCATGTTCATGTTGGGGTGGGACATGTCTATCTTCGCCCTCAGGACTCTGCTCCCGGTCTCGAACTCTCCTCGGCGCATCCTCTCGAAGAGGTCGAGGTTCTCTTCGATGCTCCTGTTGCGGAAGGGGCTGGGGGTTCCGGGCTCCGTCAGCGAGCCCCGCATTCTGCTTATCTCCTCCGCACTGAGGTCGTCGACATATGCCTTCCCGGCCTTTATTAATTGAACAGCGTACTCATACATTTTCTCAAAGTAGTCCGAGGCGAAGAATAGCCTATCCTCCCAGTCGAAACCCAGCCAGCGCACATCCTCAATTATTGAGTCCACGAACTTCTGCTCCTCCTTGACAGGATTGGTGTCGTCGAACCGGAGGTTGCACTTCCCGCCATATTCCTCCGCAATGCCGAAGTTCAGGCATATCGACTTCGCGTGGCCGATGTGCAGGTAGCCGTTCGGCTCGGGCGGGAATCGTGTGTGGACCCTCCCCCCGAACCTCCCGGTCCTATTGTGCTCATTTATGATCTCCCTAATGAAGTCAGATGCAGGCTCCTTTTCCTCCATCCCGCTCACCACCTCCCCTGCATACTGGATGCCGCCTACTTATAATTTAACCAGGTTTATCAGAGAATGGCAGCCCCGACCAGAGTCGAACTGGTGCCTAGAGATCCAGAGTCTCTTATGCTACCACTACACCACGGGGCTATCCATTTTTTAGTCCTTGGTAACCGGGGTCCCCCCGGGAGCGGCCCCACCGGCACTTCTCCGTACTCGTTAATATAGGAGGGTCTATTTAATGAAATCGCCCCGGCACGCCCTCCGGTACCGATTTCCACTTATATCTGTAAAGAATATGCCGCACCGTGGGTGCGAAGCATGACGGTGGTCCTTGACGGTCACTCCCTCACAATCGAGGACGTTGTGAGGGTGGCCAGGGGCGGCGAGCGAGTGGAGATTCACGGCGACGCGAGGGCGCGAATTCAGCGCTGCAGAGAGATGCTGGAGCGCAAGATTCGTACCCGCGAGATAATGTACGGTGTTAACACGGGCATAGGGGAGCTCTCTGAGGTCGTTCTCACCCCCGAGCAGGTCGAGCGATTCCAGCGATATCTTCTCTATTCTCACGCTGCGGGCTGTGGCGAGCCATGTACGGAGGAGGACGTGCGCGCCGGAATGCTCTCCCGCCTGAACACGCACTGCTGGGGCCACTCGGGCATCAGGCTCGAAATCGTCGAGACGCAGCTCGAGATGCTCAACCGGGGCGTCACGCCCGTGGTCTGTCAGAAGGGTTCGGTCGGGGCCTGCGGTGACCTCTCCCCCATGGCCCAGATGGCCCTGACGCTGATGGGCGAGGGGGAGGTATTTTACAAAGGGAAGAGACTGCCGGCGAAGCAGGGTCTCGAGGAGGCTGGAATTCATGCGATTGTGTTCAGGGAGCGCGACGGACTCGCCGCCATCAACGGCTCCAACATGATAACTGGCATGGGCTGCCTGCAGATATATGACGCGTGGCGGTGGCTCAGGACCCAGGAGGTCGCTCTAGCGATGACCCTCGAGGCCCTGAACGCCAACATGAAGGCCTACGACCGCCGAATTCATGAAGTACGGGGCTATCCGGGGGCAATCGCCTGCGCTGAGAATATCAGAAGGCTCACCGAAGGCTCTGAGCTGCTCAAGCGGCCAGGAAAGAAGGTGCAGGACGCCTACTCCCTGCGCTCCAGCCCTCAGGTCGTGGGAGCCGCTCGCGATGCCCTCGAGTGGGCACGACAGATTTTCGAGATCGAGCTCAACCACGCTGCCGACAACCCGACCTTCTTCCCCGACGAGGACCTTGTGCTTACTGGAGCGAACTTCCAGGGCACTCCCCTCGCGCTGGCGCTGGAGCTCGTGGGTATGTCCATCACAACCGTCGGTGTCCTCTCGGAGAGGAGGACCAACAGGCTCATGAACCCGCACCTTTCCATGGGCCTTCCGGCCTTCCTGACGAAAGGCGCCGGGATGTTCTCCGGCCTGATGCTCGCCCAGTACACCGCAGGTGCTCTGGTCTGCGAGAACAGGGTCCTCTGCACGCCGGCAGCCGTTGGATCGATTCCCGCGGCCGCGGACCAAGAGGACTTCGTCTCCATGGGGATGACAACTGCCATCAAGACCCGCCAGATAATCGAGAACTCGTGGACGATTGTGGCCATTGAGCTGATGGCGGCTGCGCAGGCACTTGATTTCAGGTCTCCGGTCAGGCCATCCCCAGCATCGCAGGCGGCTTACGAGGAGATTCGCAAGGTCGTCCCAAAACTGGAAGAGGACAGGCCCCTCCATCCGGACATCAACAACCTGACGAGGGCCATACGGGAGAACAGGGTGCTGGATGCGGTGGAGAGGGTTGTCGGAAAGCTCAGGTGAGCCCTCTCCCGGCCGCTCTCAATCTCCCGACCACCCAGTCCCTATCCAGGGACTGGAGGAAGTAGCCCATCCTCGGGCCCCTCTCCTTGCCCAGCATGACCTTGTAGACCGCCCCGAAGGTCCTGGCCGCGTCTAGCCCCATCGCCTTGCCCTTCTCGTGAATTGCGTTGTGAATTCGCTCCGCCTCCCAGGGAACTGTGGAAAGCTCGACCGCGAGACCAGCCAGCAGCCCCTTCTCCGCATCATCGAGCCGGACCGCCGGCACTGTCCTCTGGAGAACAAACCTGTGCTCCTCCGGGGCGTATTTTTCAACCCAGGCCCTCACGCACCCTACCTTTTCCGCAAGCTTGCGTTCCCAAAAATCGTCTAGGCCGTCGAGCTGCCTGTTGCGCGCTAGAATTCCCTTCACGCCCTCGAAATCCGGCGCGAGCTGGACGATTGTGACGAGGTGCGTGTAGGGGACCTGAAAGAATGTCTGAGCCGGTTTATCTATCTGGGAGAGCTCGTATGACCTTTTCAGGTCGCCAGCATCTTCCTGAGGTGATGGCTTGTCCACTCCGTAGTAGACCCTCTCAATGTGCTCGTAGTCCTCCACGAGGTGGAGAAGGTTTCTCGAGATGTCGAAGTCCTTGTGCCGCGTGGCGCGTGTCCGGAAGAAGAAGAACCGCAGCACCTCGGGAGGAGCCACCTCTAGGAATTGCTCCACCGTTAAAATATTCCCGAGGGACTTGGACATCTTCCTACCCCCGACAAGGATGTGCTCGTAGATGACGGGTTTCGGGGGTTCGTAGCCGAAAACCTCCCTGGATATTACGCTAGAGGTGTCGTAGGAACCCCCGGAAGCAGCGTGCTCCTTTCCGAATGGCTCACATGTGACCCCTAATATCTTCCAGCGCGCCGCCCACTCCACCCGCCAGCTTAGTTTCCCGTTGCGGAGGTCAGCCTCGCCTTCATAGCCGCAGCCCTCGATGCGCATTTTTCCAGCGACGCCGCCTGAGCATCTGTACAGCACCTTGTCGCCTCTATATGCATATGCGTGCGTCGTCGCGATTTTGCCGCAGCGCTCGCAAACCGGCTCAAAGGGCAGCCAGTCAGAGGCTTTCTCGGTACCCGATATATCGCGCAGAATTCGCCGGATAGTGTCGCCCCTTTCGAGAGCGACGCGCGTCAGGGCCTCGTATTCCCCCTTTCTATACATCTCGGCACCGGACCTGACCTCAGGCCGCACCCCCAGCCTGGCGAGAGAAGCAACGAATGGCTCGACGTAATGCTCCACGAAGCTGTGCGGATGGCCCTCGGGGCAGGGGAGGGAGTAACAAGGTTTGCCCAGGTGGGCATCAAACTCCGCCGGGAGCTGCTTCGGTAGCCTCCGGAGGGGGTCGGCGTCGTCGGCTATCCAGATAAGCCTCGCCCTCCCCCCAATCTCCCTGACCGCCCTTGCCACGCCGTCCGCTATTATCACATCGCCCGCGTTCCCGATGTGAATCTGGCCGGATATCGAGGTTCCGCTCGCTACAACGTGCTCCACTCCGCGCCGGAGGAGCTCCCGCGCAATGACGTCGACCCAGTGCACTGTGGGACAATGGACGAACGATTATTAAATCGTGGTGCCATGCGTGGGGTGCTCCGGCAAAAGAGATTTATACCGCGACGCATATAATAAGAAGCGATGGCGAAGGGAAAGTCGAAGAAGGGCGAGGGCTTCCACTCCGCGGCAGGTCTGATTCGCTACTTCGACGCCGAGGACGAGACCGCCATGAAGATACCGCCCCTGGCGGTCATTGGGGCATGCATCGCGTCTATTATTATCGTTGAGTTTCTGAGAAACGCCTTCCCGACCTGAGCGAGCCCCCGTCACAAAACCGTTATATTCGGCGGTCTCCATTGACGAGTTCATGATGGCCTTGCCACTCCGGGGAGCGATCTGCCTGCTCCTTGCGACGCACGTGCTGCTTTCAGGCACGGCTGGGGGGTCACCGGGTCATTCGGCAGAAAGGGATGGGGCGGGCGATGGGGCTTTCCGCTCCTCCGTTTATACCATGCCCGCAGGATTTTTAGATAGAGTCCAACTCGAGAAGCTGCGCGGGTGGGTCCTGGCCCTCCAGTCCCTCGGGACGAGGTATGTCTATTCCGACAAGGCTATGGAGGCGGCGGACTACATTCTTAAAGAGCTTCAGGGGATGGGTGTCCCGGCCTCGCTACAGACTTTTCTCTACAATGGGCATTACATAAGTAATGTTGTCGCCGAACTCCATGGCCGGGGCCCATCCCTCCCAGCTTTTGTTCTCTGCGCCCATTACGACAGCATCAACGGCACAGAGTCTCAGTTCAATCCATATGCCCCCGCCCCGGGTGCGGACGACGACGCCACCGGCGTTGCAGCGGTTCTGGGGGCAGCGCAGGCCCTTTCCCGCGCCCGGACAAACCACACGGTTATTTTCGCGTTCTTTACGGGCGAGGAGATCGGGAGGGTCGGAAGCTCGGAGTTCGTAAGAAGGCTCGTGGAGAGCGGTAGGCAGATTGCGGGAGCGATATGTCTCGATATGATAGGATACAACCACGAGTTCCCCAAGGTAGACATCGTGAGCAACGAGCGCTCCCTTTGGCTCGCCGGGGCGGCAAAGAAGGCGAACTACTACGGCGGCGTTGGACTGAGGTCGAGGAGTGTGGTCACCAGCGACGACCCCCCCCGCTGGAGCGACCATGTGTCTTTCTGGGAAAGAGGAATCGACGCGATATGCCTCATCGAGGACGAGAATCCCACCGAGAACAGCCGGTACTTCAGGGCCAACCCCTACTACCACTCGGGCGAGGACACCCTGGAAAAGTTGAACCTCTCACTGATGGTCAGGATTGCCAGACTGGGGCTCGCGACCGCGGCCGGCCTCGCCAGCCTTGCCCTCCCCGACCTCAGGCCCCAGCTCCTCTCCTATCCTTCGGCCGGCATCCTTGAGGGCGATGAGCTTTGGTTCGATATTCGCATGGTGAATGAGGGGGAGGCGATCGACAAGGGCTCCGTCTCGCTTCTGGTGGATGGCGTCGAGGTGGATCGTGCTGAAGTCAATCTGAGCCGGGGCGAGGCCCAGTTGCACTGGCGCGCCACAGCTGGAGCGCACGAGCTGCGCTTCGTCGCCGACCCCGAGGATGACTTCGCGGAGTGGGACGAAGCGAACAACGTCCTCGCAATCCCCCTCCATATCGCCTGGAGGCCGGACCTCCTTGTTTCAGAGCTGAGAGCCGACGATACAACCCCCCTCCCGGGGCGGCCGCTTCGCATTTGGGCCGAGGTGCGAAACGAGGGGGGAGCGCCGGCGTCGGCGCGCCTCACCCTGTCGTCCTCTTCTGAGGGCACAAACCCTCTGCTCAACGAGAGCTTCACCCTGTCCGCGGGAGGGGCCAGAATATTTATGGCCGTGGCTCTCGCGCCGGATGCGGAGGAGACCTTCACCGCCACCGTCTGCGACGCCGACCCTTACGAGGCCGATGTCTCTGACAACCAGCGAAGCCTCACAGTCGAGCCCCATCTGCTCAGCTCCAGCGGCCTCCTCCTCAAGGCCACGCCGGACGTGGCGGACCCTGGGGAGCCAGTCACGCTCGAGGTCGAGACCGGACCCTCCGGTGCGCAAATAAGCGGTTTTCTCTTCGACTTCGGCGACGGAACGCGCGCGGGCTGGCTGGGCGCGCCCTTCGCTCCCCATGTCTATACAGTGCCCGGGGTTCATCTCGCGCGCGCCCGCGTCCGGGACGGGAAGGGAGCGGAGACAGAGCTCGATCCCCTGCCCGTGACGATAAGGGAGGTGAAGCCGGTGGCGCTCGCCCGGCTGGAAAACGACGCGCCGGGCATCAACGAGAGCGTGGGGTTGAGCGCCTCGGCCTCTTTCGACCCTGACGGCGAGATAGTCCAGTACCTCTGGGAATTCAGCGACGGGGCTCGGAGCCTAGGCAAGGAAGTGCGCCACAAGTTCCGTACCGCCGGTAGCCACACCGTCAGGTTGACTGTGGTGGATGACAGGGGCAACGCGAACTTCACTGAGATTCAGATTCTCATCGTCAACAGGCCGCCCTCCGCAGTGATTCGAATCGACCAGAGTGCGCTCTTCACGGGCGAGGAGGTGGGAATCGATGGTTTGTCGTCTAGCGACTCTGAGGGAAACATCGTCTCGTGGTGCTGGGAGCTAGGCGATGGGAACACGAGCGCGGGGCCGTCCCTCACCCACGCCTACTCCTCGCCCGGAATGTACTCTGTCAGGCTAACGGTCACGGACGGGCTCGGCGCGGAGGGCTCGGCGGAAGTCCGGGTGAGGGTCTTCGAGAGACCGCCCGCACCTCGTCCGGCCGGGGAGGCCGCCCCCTCCTGGGCGACGCCCGCGGCAGCGCTCGTGATGCTCGCGGCGGGCGGGCTGCTCCTTTCGAGGGAGCTGCGGAGGGGGGTAAGAAGAGGGGGAGCCGGGGTAGACGTCCCCGGAGACTCTGAGGAGTAGGCTTCCCTAATCTCGACGGCGGACGAGAAGCGAAGCAGCTCCCGCGGCCGCCAGCGCGGCCAGAAGAAGGCTCCACCAGGGAAAGGGCTCGACCGTGACCTCCCCCCCGGGCGGAGGATTCCAGACCTCCACCTCCACCACGGCAGCCTCCGAGGAGAGGGGGGAGGCGACGGCGCGGGCCTGAATTCTGTGGGCACCGTTTCGAAGCCCGGTGGTGTCGAGGGAAAAGCTCCAGCTCTCCGTGCCTGAGGCCTCCCTCCACTCCCCCCCGTCGACGCGGACCTCGACGCGCAGGAGGGGCTCCGTTCCGGGGATGGCCCTGCCCCCGACCTCGATGACCCCCCTCACCCTGCTGCCGTTTGAGGGGTGCGTGATGGTGCAGCCGGGCGGGGAGGGAGGGGGCCGGGCCTGCGAGACATTGAGGGTGAAGCCCTGCTTGTCCAGCCCCCCGCGCCCGTCAGAAACGATGAGCACGAGGGAGTAGCGGCCCTCCTGCACGGGGGTCCAGTAAACTCTCCCGGAATGTGGCTCAACGACCATGCCCTCCGGTCCCTCAGAGAGCTCCCAGCTCAGGAGGTCGCCGTCGTCGTCCTCCGCCCCTGCGCGGTACTCCCACACCTCCCCGACCCTTGCGTCGAGCACCGGCGTGCTGTTTATTCTCGGGGCCCGGTTCCGGGGCGAGACGGTGATGTTCAGGACCGTGCTGGAGGCCTCTTGGCCGTCGTCGTCCCTGACGAGAACGAAGGCGCCGTAGACCCCCGGGGCGGCGTACTCATGCTGAACGGTCGCCCCGGCAGACCATCCCGTGAAGACCCCGTCCCCGAAGCTGAAGTTGAATGACGCGACACGTCCATCGGGGTCGGACGAGAGGGAGGCGTTGAAGAGGACCGGCTCCGTGGCGGCGGGGCTGACGGGGCTGGCCGTCAGGCGGGCCTCCGGGGGCCGGCCGAGGACAGTGACGCTGACCAGGGCGGGCTCGCTCAGGGCCCAGCCGTCCCCCGCGACGAGGCTGAAGCGGTAGAGCCCCGGGCGGTCCGGGACAAAGGAGAGGATGGGTGACAAGGAACTCTCCAGCTCAGCCGCTGGCCCCGTGAGCTGGGTCCAGAGGAACTCCAGCCCGTCCCCGTCGGGGTCGGAGGCGCCTGCAGCGATGGAGACCCGGGTCCCCTTCCAGGCCGTGACGTCGGGCATGGGAGCCACCTCGGGGGGGTGGTTGAGGATGTACTCCACATCGATTCCGAGGAGAACGGGCGAGGAGAGCCCGTCGCTCGTGGAGAGCAGGGCCCTGAACCTGAGCGGACGCGCGCCTCCGGCGGCCTCCAGGGAGCCGTTCTCCGGCGCCCTCGACCAGGACAGGCCGGAATTCGTCGAGAGCTCGAGCTCTATGGAGTTCGCGCTCGAGTTGGGCAGGAGGGAGGAGAGGGTCACGCGGCTCCAGCGCACGAGGTGCGCGGGCGAGAGCTCCCCGGTCTCAAGAACTCCCGAGGGTCTGTACAGGTTGACGGGCTCAAGAATTCCGGCGTGAACCTCCGGGGCGCTCGAGCCGGATGCGTGGTCCCAGGCGAGCACAAAACCGCCGCCCGGTCTCCACGCAATGGAGCAGTTGGCAGTAGCTCCCTCACTGTCCGGGATTTTCACAGCGGTGCCGTTTTTGCCGCCGCCGGCGTCGAGCAACTGGTAGCGGGCGCACCGGGGCCCGCTCCCGTCCTCGTACCAGCCCACGCTCGCGCTTCCGTCTGGCGCGCTCGCGACCCTGGGCCTCCACTCCCGCGCCGCTCCGGTGCAGACGTCAAATTTGGGGCCCAAGGGGGCGCCGTCCGGTCCGAACCACCGGCCGTAGAGGTCGACCGAAACAAAAGGCGGCCCCTCCTCCCAGACCACGATGAGGTTCCCCCCGGCATCGCGGGCGATGTCCGGCATGTCGCTCTGGCCGCTCCCCGCAACCTCCAGCGCGCTGCCGTTCAGGCCCGCGCCCCCGTCCAGCCTCTGGAGGAGTGCCCGGCTCGGGTTGCCGTAGTCTGTCCAGACCACGACATATCCGGATGGGGGGCTGGCGACCACGCGCGGGAACCACTCCGGGTTCGCCAGGGTGGAAATCGCCCTGTTGCCGTGGACGGGCGCACCGGAGGTGTCGAAGAGCTGGCAGTATATGTCGTTCTGGTTGACTGCGAACTCGCGGCTGTCGACCCAGACGACCAGGGTGCTTCCGTCGGGCGCGCAGGCCACATCGGGGTAGTAGGGACAGGCGACGGAGCAGGCCTCCAGCCGGCTCCCGGTGACGGTTCCGTCGGGGCGGAAGCGCTGAGCGTAGATATGACCGCTCATCGGGTCCTCCCAGGCGACGACGAAGCCGCCCCACGGGTAGACGTCCACGACGGGCCAGGGCAGCGAGGACTGGGAGGCTATCGTCAGCCTCGAGCCGTTCTCCCTTCCGTCGGGCGTGTATCTCTGGCACAGGACGGCGGTTCCGTTGATGCTTCTCTCCTGCCACACCACCACGATGTCGCCCGAGGGGGCGACGGCGACGTCCGGGTTGGTCTCGTTCCAGGGCCCCCGGCAGACCTCGAGCCCGCTCCAGCTCAGGGAGGGCCTGTCCCTGAGCAGGGCGACCGAGCCGTCGCCCAGAATGGTGAGATTCTCCATGGCCATGCCTGAGAAAT
This sequence comes from Thermoplasmata archaeon, assembly GCA_038851035.1. Classification (NCBI taxonomy): domain Archaea; kingdom Methanobacteriati; phylum Thermoplasmatota; class Thermoplasmata; species Thermoplasmata archaeon. The sequence continues at coordinate 60,589 of JAWCLH010000005.1, read as the reverse complement.
CGTGAATCGAGAGCCGGCCCTCATGGGACGGCCCGGAGGGGGGCTCCAGGGCGCCAGCCGAAGGGCAGAGGACGGGCCAGAGGAGGAGGGCGGCGGAGGGGATCAAAAGAGGAGGGCGCACACTGTACCTTCTGTCCGCTCGGGTTAATATTCATTGTGGAATAAGCTGGTATCCATCGGTTCCGGAGCCGGGCTGGAGCTCTCCAGGACCGACCCTGTGAACCCGGCGGGTGAAACGGTGCCTGGCTCTGCCCCTGCAGACCCCGACCCTCCGGTGCCGGGGAGAAGGGTTTATAAAGGGGAACTCGCTTGCCCACAGGCCTGTGAGTGATGAGGGCCCCTGTTGAGGGGCCTGAGGGAGGAATGGAGATGGCCAAACCGATGTATGTTAGGTTCGAGACGCCGAAGGAGGTCGCGGACAGGGCCTATGAGGTGGTGGAGCTCGCCAGAGAGTCCGGCAAGATATGCAAGGGCTCCAACGAGGTCACGAAGATGGTGGAGCGTGGTCAGGCGAAGCTCGTGGTAATGTCGGAGGACGTGCAGCCGGAGGAGATTCTGGCCCACATGCCCTTCCTCTGCGAGGAGAGGAACGTGCCCTACATTTACGTGCCGGCCAAGCAGGAGCTGGGCAGGGCCGCCGGCCTCGATGTCCCCACGGCCTCAGTGGCGGTGATTGACCCCGGAAAAGGGAAGGCAATTCTAGAGGAGCTGGCAGCGAAGATCGCCCAGCTAAGAAAGTAGGGGGGTGGCGCCGGTGGCAGAGGAGGACGGCATCCCATCCGAGGTCGTTGAGATAATCGGCCGCACGGGGATGTGCGGCGAGGCCACACAGGTCAAGGTCAGAGTGCTGGACGGGCGGGACAAGGGTAGAATCATCACGCGGAACATCTTCGGACCGGTCCAGACGGGCGACATCGTGATGCTCAAGGAGACCGCCCGCGAGGCCCGCAAGCTGAACGTAAGGTGATGCCGGGATGGTTGAGAGAAGGCTGTGCTCGTTCTGCGGGAACGAGATAGAGCCCGGCACCGGGAAGATGTTCGTGAGGAAGGACGGGAGTATCTTCCACTTCTGCACAAGCAAGTGCGAGAAGAACCTGCTCAAGCTGGGAAGAGTTCCGCGACATACGAAATGGACGAAGAGCTACCAGAGAGGATAGAGTCCGGCTCCAGGAGTGGGGGAGAATCGCCGGATAATGGTGGTCCTCTGGGAGGTTGCGGGGCTGGGCAGGGCTCTGAATGACTATGCATCGTAGGGTGTGTCGAAGGGAGCGGAAAAAAAATGTCAAGGGTCCGCCAGCCCATTGTCAGTGTCCTCGGTCATGTGGACCATGGGAAGACCACCCTCCTCGACGCCATAAGGGGCTGCACCGATGTTGCGGAGAGGGAGGTGGGGAGAATCACACAGCACATCGGCGCCAGCGAGGTCCCCATTGACGTAATCCTCGAGCGCTGCGGAGAGCTCGTGAGGGGGCGGAGCCTGAGAATTCCCGGGCTTCTCTTCATAGACACTCCGGGCCACCAGGCCTTCACAACCCTGCGCGCCCGGGGCGGCTCTTTAGCAGACCTCGCGGTGCTCGTCGTGGACATCATGGAGGGCTTCAGGCCCCAGACGATTGAGTCCCTCAGCATCCTGAGGAAATACAGAACACCATTCGTGGTGGCGGCCAACAAGATCGACCTCATTCCAGGCTGGAGGGAGCGCAGGGGCCAGTGCGTCATCAAAGGGCTCTCCGAGCAGCTTGAGAGCGCGGTCTCCGAGATGGACACGAGAATCTACAAGCTATCCGAAGCCCTGCACCGCGAGGGCTTCTCCGCCGATCGCTACGACCGCATCAGTGACTTCACGAAGAACATCATGATTGTCCCCGTCAGCGCAAAGTCCGGGGAGGGGGTGCCAGACCTTCTCGCAGTGCTGGTAGGGCTCGCCCAGAAGTTCCTCGAGGAGCAGCTCAGGACCGAGGATGGACCGGCCGAGGGGACGGTGCTCGAGGTGAAGGAGGAGAAGGGCCTGGGGAAAACCCTCGATGCGATAATCTATGCAGGAACGATAAAAAAGGGCGACACCATCCTCGTCGGAACCTGCGGAAAGCCGCTCTGCACGAAGGTCAGGGCGCTTCTGAGGCCCAAGCCACTCGATGAGATTCGCGACCCGCGGCAGAGGTTCGACTCTGTCAAATCGGTAAGTGCCGCCGCCGGCATCAAGATATCTGCGCAGGAACTCGAGGGTGTGGTCGCTGGGGCCCCCCTTCGAGTAGTTGAGGGGGAGCTCGAGGAGCAGGTCCGGAAAGTGGAGGAGGAGAGCAGACCAGCGGTGGAGACCTCGGAAGAGGGCATCATCATCAGGGCAGACGCCATCGGCTCTCTCGAGGCGCTGGCGTTCGAGCTCAGGGCCGCAGGAATCACCATTAAGCGGGCGGAGGTCGGGGAGGTCTGCAGAAGAGACGTCGTCGAGGCCGCGACCGAGAAGAACCCCCTGAACAGGGCTATTCTCGCTTTTAACACCCACGTTCTTCCGGATGCACGGGAGGAGCTTGAAAAAGAGGGCGTGGCGGTTATCGAGAATAATATCATCTACAAACTCGTCGAGGATTATCTTGCCTGGAGGGAGAGGAGGAAGGCCGAGCTCGAGCGGGACAGGAGGGCCGAGCTGGTCCACCCGGGGAAGTTCATGGTGCTGCCGGGCTGCGTCTTCAGAGTCAGCAAGCCTGCTGTGGTCGGGGTGCGGGTTCTGGCGGGCAGGCTGAGGCCCGGCCAGTCCATCTTGAGGGAGGATGGTAGGGTCATCGGGAGAATAAAGAGCATCCAAAAGGACAATGAACCACTGAAGGAGGCGCTGACGGGCCAGGATGTTGCAATCGCGATCGAGGGCGCGACCGTCGGCAGACAGCTCTGCGTCGAAGACGTTCTCTATGTGGACATTCCGGAGCACCACGTCAGGGAGCTAAGGAAGCTCGAGCTCAACATAGACGAGATTGAGTGCCTGAACCGGGTGTGTGAGATTCATCAGAAAGAGAAGCCGTTCTGGGGGAAGTAAAGGCGCGAATGGGCAATGTCAGGGGGGAAGGAATGCGACGGGGGACTTCCTGGTCGATGGGGGACGGTGGTCCGGGCCTGTGGCGCGGGACACGCCATTGAGAGACTGGAGCGCCAGAGAGGAAAGAGGATGAGGGGATGGAGGATACGAACCGGGGCGGGAGCGAGGTCAGGAGGGGCGAGAGGGTCATCCTCCTGAGCGAGGGCGGGATGAAGATACCCGCTGCAGTGGAGGAGGGCGTGAGACGAGTCGAGGGCGTTGGGGTCGTGGACACTGGGAGACTCATCGGGGTCCCCTACGGTTCGGTAATAAAATTTGGCGAGAGGCGCTTCATAGTCCTGAAGCCCTCTCTGCTGGACCATATCGAGACGCTCAAAAGAAGGGCACAGATAATCCTGCCAAAGGACTCCGCCCTTATAATAATGAATTGCGATATCTCCGCTGGGAGCGTGGTCGTGGAGGGCGGGAGCGGCTCGGGGGCCCTCACGCTTGCGCTCGCCCACGCCGTGGCCCCAGACGGCAGGGTTATTTCTTATGACACCAGAGCCGATTTTCTCAGTTTAGCCCGGAGGAATGTGGAGGCGGCGGGGTACGGCGGTGTGTGCACTTTTAAAGAGGGCGACGTCTGCACGACCGGCGGTATAGAGGAGAGGGGTGTGGATGCCGTTGTTCTGGACATCCCCGAGCCCTGGCGGGCACTGGAGAACGCGTGGCAGGCCCTTGCGCCCTGTGGCCATCTTGCATCCTACTCCCCCACGGTGAACCAAGTGGAGCAGACTGTGCGTGCGCTCAATGAGATGAGATTCATCGAGGTCTTCACCATCGAGACGCTCCAGCGTGAAATGGCTGTTGTGGAGAGGGGCATTAGGCCAGCGTTCGATATGCTGGGGCATAGCGGCTACTTGACCTTCGCCAGAAAGGTGCTTGAAAAATTCTAATGTGCCTCCTCAAAGAAAATGCTATCTTTTTTATTGTGCATTATCCCACATATGCAGACGCCGGCATTAATAGGGGGAAGAATTTGCGTAGTTGGAGGACCGGAGCTCACCGACCCGCGAGACTGCATGGTATATCTTCTCTCTATACAAGGAGAACAGCTGCTGATTGACGCTGGGGCCGGGCCCAGCGCTCCCGCTATATTGAAGAACATAGAGCGGGCATCTCCCGGTGCGGTCCTCAGGACCCTAGTTCTCACCCACGGCCACATCGACCACGTAGGCGGAGCGGCGGAGATAAAACGGCGCACTGGCTGCAGGATAGTCGCGCACGAGCTCGATATGGACGCGATTCAGGGCAGGAACCCCAGCAAGTCCGCGGAAGGGTGGTATGGAATTCGACTCGAGCCGGTCGGGGTGGACGATATTCTCAGGTCAGAAGAAGAAAGGAGGATCGTTGGAGGCGTCGAGCTCCACCTCCTCCACACGCCCGGCCACACGCCCGGGAGCATCGTCGTGTGGGCTGATATTGAAGGCAAGAAGGTCCTCTTCGGTCAGGACATCCACGGGCCATTCGACCCGGATTTTGGCTCGGACATTGATGAGTGGAGGAGGTCCATGAGCAGGGTCCTGGCTCTTGAGGCGGACATCCTCTGCGAAGGGCACTTCGGGGTATTTGAGGGAAAAGAGAGGGTGAAGCGGTTCATTGAGGGTTATTTGAGAGAAGTATGAGCGATTTTTCCTCGGGACTTGGGCTGGCCCAGAAGAGTCATAGTAGGCTCGGGTAGTTCGGAGAGCAGCAGGAGAAACGGCATAGTGCTGCTCATTGTAAGGCTGAAACTTTAATAACTGGAAAGTGGGCTCAGCCGGACCGCAGGCGAGCGCAGGTCGCCGAGGACCCGTGCTGAGTGTTTAATAACTGGAAAGTGGGCTCAGCCGGATTCGAACCGGCGACCTTCGCTGTGTGAGAGCGATGTCATAGCCAGCTAGACCATGAGCCCCAATGGCCTGCTCCAGGAGAGAATGCCGCTGCGGGTTCAAATTGTTTTCGGAAAAAGTTGAGACCGGGAATGGGTAGGGGGTTAGAAGAGGTATCGGATTTTATTTCTCCGAATTATATCAGGAGAAGGGTATAGATGCTTCTAAGGTCGCCTGCAAACCTTTAATAACCACACCCGAATACAAGACCGATGGCCCTGAGCTTTCGATTCCTGGGCGGTGCGAACGAGGTCGGCAGCGCAGCCCTCGAGCTCACACTGGATGGAGCGCGCTTCCTGTGCGACTATGGCTACGCGCCTAGCCGTCCCCCACGGTTCCCGCGTGAACCAGCGCTAGAGCCAGACCTGGTGCTCATCAGCCATGCTCATATGGACCACGCCGGTCTCGTGCCCTCGCTCCCCGCACGCACGGGCGCCCCTATCCTTGCCACTCTGCCCACAAAGGCGATGTCAGAGCTCCTTTGCTACGACGGCCTGAAGGTGGCGAGGAATGAGGGGTACACCCTGCCCTACGGCTCCTCCGATATCGAGCGGGTTCAGGAGAACTTCGATATCGCCGGCTTCGGTAGCAACCGGGATGTCAACGGGGTCGAGGTCAGGCTCCGTCCCGCAGGCCACATACCTGGCGCCGCAATGTTTGAGCTCGAAGGGAGCAGGAAAGTTCTCTTCACTGGAGACATCAACACTTCAGACACTCATCTCGTCCGCGGGACGCGGCCCCGCAGATGCGACATTCTTTTCATGGAAAGCACATACGCGGGCAGGGAGCATCCAGACAGGAAAGAGACAGAGAAGAGGTTTCTCGAAAGGGTGGAAGAGGTCGTGGAGCGCGGCGGTAAAGCTCTCATTCCCGTTTTCGCGGTCGGCCGCACGCAGGAGGTCCTGATGATGCTGCTCCGCCTCCGCGTCAACATCTGGCTCGACGGCATGGGCCAGAAGGTCAACCGCATCCTGCTGGAGCAGCCCGGGTTTCTCAGGGACCCAGAACTCCTCCGTAAGGCTGACAAGAGAGTGAGATACGTCAGGGGTGAGCATCTCAGGGCCGCAGCGGCGCGGAGCGAGGTCGTGGTCACAACCGGAGGGATGCTAGAGGGCGGGCCAATCCTCGAGTATCTGAGGCTCCTCAAGCGCGATAGGAGGAGTGCGGTCTTTATCACCGGATATCAGGTCGAGGGCACCAATGGTCGCCTCCTGCTCGAGAAGGGCAGAATCGACCTCGGGGAGGGTCCGGAGGAAATAGAGCCAGGGGTCGAGTTCTACGACTTCTCTGCCCATTGCGGGCACTCCGAGCTCATCGAATTCGCTAAGGGCTGCGGCCCAGAGAAGGTCGTTCTGTTCCACGGGGACAGCCGGGAGAAGCTGGCCGCAGAGCTGGAGAAAGAATTCGAGGTCCTCCTTCCCCGTAACATGGAGCAGGTGCGGTTGAGCTGAGGCGCACGGGGGAAGGCTAGGCCACTTTCCAATTGGCCAACTTACATAAGTACGGCGAAAGCCTATTAAGCTGATTAGAACCAATGAACCATAAAAATGATATTAAATAATATGGTAAGGGCCAAGCGTGGTGAAGGCCGGGAGGGAGAAGGGAAAAAGGATGAGCGTCCGGTCATCTGGAAGGGCTCCGGTCGCCATTACCATCGTCCTGCTTCTAGCGCTGCCGATTCTCACGCCGTTCCCTCAGGCTAGGGGTGCGGGCGGCGACCCGGAGAGTGTCGAGGTGCTCTTTTATTTCAGAGAGGAATACTATGTGTGGGGGAAGGTTCGGATCTCCGGAGCTGCTGACGCCGTCTCCGTCTCCTACTCCGCAGCCTCGGACCTAGACAAGGTGTTCCAGTACGACGAGAGCGGCGGGCAGATTTTTATCGAGATAGGCGGTCTGAGCCCACCTCCCGATTCATGGGTCTGGTGCCTCTTGTTATGGAACATCTCCAACAGCCGCTGGGAGCCATGGGAGAGGGGCGCCAGAGAGCTGCTCCTGCGCCCCGGAGATGCGATCGCTTGGTGCCCTTCAGACCTGTCCCCTCCCGTTCCCGACCCGCTCTCGAAGTACCCCTGGCCGATGTTCCGTTCCACTTCTGGGAGGACGGGCGAGTCGCTCTCACCCGCTCCCCTCTCAAATCTGACCCAATGGACCACTGACCTTAGCTCGCCCGTGGACTCAACGCCTTGCGTGGCAGATGGAAAGGTCTTTGTGCTCGCTGGCGGGCGCGGCCGGGGACCGGCGAGGCTCCTCTGCCTCGATGAATATTCGGGGAGACTTCTCTGGCAAAAGAACCTGAGTGCGTCTGACAGGCAGTACTCCAGCCCAGCCTTCCACTCGGGAATGGTTTTTTTCGGTCTAAGCGATGGGCGGTTTCTGGCGGTTGATGCACTCACAGGGGAGACCGCGTGGGAGTTCAGAGCGCGCTCCTCGGAGATCGGAATCTCTTCCTCCCCGGTTGTGCACAAGGGCCATATCCTTATTGCGGCCGGAGACGGATACGTCTACTGCCTCAACGCTACAGGCACCAAGCGCTGGGAGAGGGACACGGGAGCCCCTGTTCATCTTTGCTCTCCGGCTGTCAGGGGCGGCAAGGTTCTTATCGGGAACGAGGCCGGAAGGTTCCTGTGCCTCAACCTCACCGACGGAGATATCTTGTGGTCGGCCGAACTTGGCGGGAGAATTCGCGCCACGCCAGCGATCTCATATGAGAAGTCCGAGAACTATGTCTTCGTCTCCGTTCTCCGAGAGGAGCTCTCCATCTTTAGCCTCTACCAGTTCTACATTCCCGACGGCACCTACCAGTTCAACACGAGCTATCCTGCCTCGATTTCCTCTCCAGCGCTTCTTGGCGGAGGCCTCTACATTGGAACATCGGCTGAGTTTGTCGGGCACCATCCCGACAGAAACCAGCGCTTCTGGGGCCTGCCATTCGCCCCCGTGGATACTTCGGCCGCGGCCGCTCGTGGCTATGTATACTTCGGTACGAGCGGCGGTAGGGGTACCATGGTGTGTGCTCGGACCAGTGGTTTCTTGGAATGGACCTTCCATTCGGAATCGCCATTCTTCTCCTCACCCGTTCTCGCGGATGGGAGAGTCTTTGCCTGCACCAAGGATGGCCAGCTGTACTGTTTGGGAAGGTCACCGGCAACCAGAATCGAGGGCTTCTTGCAGGGGCCATCAAGGGCGACGGAAGGCTCGGAAGTGAAGCTGAGACTTACCCTGAACAACACAGGCGACCTCGGCACCACCATCAGCCTCTGGCTCACCGTGGACGGCGCCCGGAGCTCCCCTAGGGAGGGGCCGCTCGAGCTCCTGCCAGGGGACATTAAAGAGGTGTCTCTTGTCTGGAGGGCGCGTGAGGGAAGGCACGTCCTGGGAGTCGAACTTAATGGGACCGACGCGGAGGTCAACACGGTCACAGTAGAGGTGACGAAGGCACCCAGGACCTGTGCCATCGCGGCCGCGCTTGCAATACTTTTGGCGTTCTCCGCGCCGCTTCTACTCGTCCGCGGCGGGCGCGGGGGGATATGGAAGGGAAAGACCCTGTACTGTGCGTCAAGAGAGTTATTTAGAAATCGAGGGGTGGTGGAAGAATGAGGCCCCCCAGGACCGTATTAACGCCGCCACCCAGAGCCCGAAACGAACGGGATGCCCTCCCCGCCTGGCCGGCCCCGACCATCCTCATCGTCCTCCTCCTCCTTCCCCAGTTCCCCGCTGCGAGCGCCGTCCCAATCCCTCAGACTATTTCCGTCGCCGCGGACTGGACGGGCGCGGAGCACTACATCCGGGACCCGCAGGTGATTGAATTCAGAGGGAAATTATACATATTCTGGGAGGGCGACGACCCCAGCGGCGTCTGGCGCGGTCACCACGGCAACCTCTACTACCGGACCTATGAGAATATCGGCGGAATCGTCTCGCTCAGCGAAGTCAAGAGCCTCACCGGTTCCGTCTCCACTTTCGAGGGAGAGCACAGGAATGAGAAGCTATTCCCCGTCGTCTTCAAGGACAAGCTTTATGTGGTCTGGGCGAGCGCAGATAGGGCCCAGGTCCCTGAGGCCAATGTCGGTTGGGTCGAGATTCTCATCAAGAGCTTCGACGGCGAGAGATGGAGTGAGAACTTCATGGTCAACGGCCCCGTCGAGCCCTACAACTTCTCAAGGAGGGGGGCTAACCAGTTCCCCACAGCCGCGGTCTTCAAAGGAAAGCTCTATGTGGTCTGGGAAAGGAATGTCCAGTACGATGGGTACCTCTACTCAGATATCTGGCTCCGCGCCTTCGACGGGGAGAGGTGGGACCCACCGGTCAAGGTCTCGCCCGACACCGACAGGGACTACAACGAGGAACCCACCGCGATGGCGCTCGGGGACAAACTGTATATCGTTTGGGAGAGGATAGACTTCCGCAACCCCGCGGCTTGGAGATGGCAGCTATTCGCAAGGAGCTATGATGGTGAGGCTCTCGGACCCCTCACACTCATTACCGAGTCGACGGACCCCGGCTACAAGGACTCATATCCAAAACTCATCTACTATGACAACCCTAGAACCGGCCGGCCGGAGCTGCACGTCTTCTGGAGGGTAATGGGCGTGCCGAGGGGGCAATATATGCTGTCCGCGGCCGTCCAGCACTCCGTTTTCGACGGCGAGCGCTGGAGCGAGCCGAGGGAGGCGGCCCCGGTGACGAAGGCCGGCCGGGCGACGGGCCTGGGCCGAATCGGAGTGACTGTCTACAAACAAAAAATATACCTTGCCTGGGCCACCTCAAACGACTACGTCTCGACCGGGGAGGACTATGACATAGGCCTACGGAGCTACGACGGGGAGGCGTGGAGCGAGATAAGGGAGGCCACTCCTCCAGGTGACGAGACCGTCCCCCCCGCCTGGCAGCTCAAGGGCGCGAGGCCAGTAGAGCTCGACCCAGCGGGACTCCCCACTGGCTGGTCCTTCCTGGACGACTGGAGGCCAAACTTCGTCAGCATGGATAACGACCCACGCCTCATCGAATACAAGCACAGGCTCTACATCTGCTGGAGGATGATTCCGGACATCAAATTCTACGGGACAATGATTCTCTATCTCAGGGTGGTCGAGGACGCGGACTCAGACGGTGATGGATACACGGACACGGCCGACGCCTTTCCGGAGGACCCGCTCGACTGGAGGGACGCTGACGGCGACGGTGTGGGCGACAACAGCGACCCTGCGCCGTACAACCCAGACGTATGGCTCATCGGCCAGAAGACTTCTCATTCTAGAGAGACCAACCCCGCGGCCGGGGCCGCGCTCTTACTCGTTACCGTAGCGGCCGCGGCCTACATCCTGAGGCCATCGAGAAGGAGGGAGGAGGGGTGATGGAGTTCGAGCGAGTGAGCAGGTATTACGACGGCTTCCGGGCCCTAAACAATGTGACGCTCAATGTAGGTAGCGGGGAGGTCGTGGTTCTCGTCGGACCCAACGGCGCTGGTAAATCCACGCTCCTCAAAATCGCCGCAGGATTTCTGGAACCCTCGTCCGGCGCCGTCCGAATGGGAGGGAAGGGCCTCAGACCCAGAGAGGCCCGCGCTATTACGGGTTATCTTCCCGAGAACGCCGCATGCTATGACGAGCTCACCGCTCGCGAGAACATGGAGTACTTCTGCACCCTTCGTGGCCTCCCGGCCCGTGAGGCTAGGAGACGGACGCAGGAGCTGCTAGAGCTCGTCGGGCTTCAGAGGGAAAGGAAGCTCGTCAGGGAGTTCTCGAAGGGAATGAGGCAGAGGCTCTGCCTCGCGCTCTCCTTGGTCGGGGAGCCGGAGCTCGTGCTCTGGGACGAGCCCTCCACCGGCCTCGATCCTCTGGGCAGATTGCTCCTACGGCAAATCATCGGCACTCTCAAGGAGAGGGGGGCCTCGGTTCTGATATCCTCCCACGACCTCCGCGAGGCCGCTCTCGTGGCAGACCGGGTATGCCTGCTGCACGAGGGCGAGGTGAAGTTCACGGGAAGTATGGACGGACCCGCTCTAGAGAAGCTCTTCTCAGAGGTGGTGAGCTAATGGCGGCGGCGGATAGAGAGATAGAATCGGGGGGAGGAGAGAGAGAAGGCATGAGAGCGCAGGGATGGGACGAAAGGGGGGGAGGGGAAGACGGGGCGTTGGCGAATGTTGGCTCGGCTAGGGAGCGGGATGGGAAGGAGGGGGCGGAGGGAAGGGTGGGAAGAAGTGCGAATCGTTACGAGGAGAGAGGAGCCACAGGTGCCGGTCCTTTCCGGGCCGGTGGGAGAGCTCCCGCCATGAGTGATAATAAAAAGGGCGGTTATGGCCCGCTCCGCACCCTCTCGGCTTCGCTGCGCAAGGAGCTTCTTATCAACATAAGGAACTGGAAGGTCCTTGCCTACTCCCTATTCCTCGCTGCCCTTCTCTTGCTCGGTTCGTACCTGCCCCCTGACACTTTTCCTTATGAGACGGCCATATCCCAGGGGCCTCTCGTGGTGCTCGCGGCGTTGGGCTGTGCTTTCGTCTTCGGGGTCGACGCAATTTCGAGGGAGCATGAGAGGGGTACGGCCCCGCTTCTCTTCGGAACGCCCGCGAGCCGGGGCGTTATGCTCGCCGCAAAGGCGCTCGTCCCCATCATCGCCTGGCTACTGACCCTTGCGGCGCTCTGTGCCGTCTATCTCACACAGGGGCTCGGGGAACAATTTGCGATTCTGTGGCTTGCGAGGCTGCTCTCCGCAACGTTGCTCTTCTTCGCGGGGCTCTCCCTCCTCCTCCTCATATCTGCCGCGGTAAGGGGACGCGGTGCGCCCTTCGCGGGACTGGTTGCGGTGCTTCTAATATTCTTCACATCGGGGTACTTCCCGGTCGAGATGGCAGGGGGGGCAATGATTCTGAGCCCGGGATACCACGAGTACCTCACCACGGTCGACTTGGTCGACGGCGCGCTCGATAGTCCCTTACCGGCGGCCGCGCTCGCGCTGGAGGCCGCGGCCTTTGCTGCACTGGCGGGGTGGTTCTTCAGGAGAAGCGAGGTGGTCAGATGAGGGCCGTGGCTCTCGCGCGCGCCTCGCTCGCTGCGCTTATTCTGCTGGCATTGGTTCCGTCCTCATCGCCCCAGACCACCACGGGCATTGAGTTCGAGGTCATCTGGGAGAGGTCCTTCTTTTTCGAACTCACGGGAAGGGTGATGATCGCCAATGTCTCTCTCAACAGCTACCTGCCCATCGAGGCCTGCTTCACGGTCGAGGTCTCAGCCCCCGGCCTGAGCGTTTCGCCCACGGTCACCAACGTGACGCTCTCCGGCGGTGGGAGATTCGTTCTGGAGGTGAAAGTGTCCGCGCCTGCGCCGGGTGAGTACTTCCTGACCGCAGTTATGAGGAGAGGAGAAATCTCAAGCAGGCATCTGGCGGCCGCCGTGTTCCTCCAGCCGCTCTCGTGCAAGTTCGAGCTGCCCTGCGACAACGGAAGGACCGCTATGTTAGGAGTCGGGCAGAGCTACACGGCGCGGGTGAACTTCACCAATTGGGGCGCCTTGCCACTCAACCCCACTCTAACGCTCCAGGCTAGGGACGTCGCGGATGCCCCTCCAGCGTCGGACCCAACCGCCCCTGTGACCTTTGAGGTCGGGAGTATTCCCCCCGGGGCAACTCGCCTCTTCACCTTCAACGGCTCATCCCTGCCCTCACTCGGCACCCGACTCATTCAGCCAGTCGTGAGCATCGGGGATGGGGTCGCCATCTACGGCTATGACGTCGGGCCCCTTGGCGCCTATAATGTGACGAGATTCGAGTTCACGTTGGCGGCGAGGGAGCTTCTCGGCGTGGAGCTATCGAGCGACGTCTTCGAGCTCGGGAAAAGGACCACGGTCACAGTCTATTTTGAGAGCAGGAAATCGCTCCCAGTCATGGAGGCCAGAGTCGAGGTAAGGCTCAGAACGGACATCGAGGCGCGCGGAGAACTCAACGACTACCCAGCTGAAGAGCGCTTCGAGGAGTTCATAAGTCTCGTCAAATCCAGAGTGGAGTGGGACAGACACATCGAGCTCGGCGGAATGAGGCCGGGCGTGCAGGTGCCGAGGGAATTCTCAATCCAGCCCAAAATCTGCCGGGCTTCGGAAACGGGGGGTAGCTTCTTTCTAGATTTCAGGGGAAATCTTGACGGAACCACAAGCAATATCTCCAGACCGGTCTCCGTGCGCTCGCCCATTCTCCTCCAGCTCGAGAGCGGGGAGAAGGTATGCTATGGAGAGACGGGGGCGCTCCTGACGCGTAGGGTGATTCTGCGCAATCATTCCAACCAGACGATTCAGGGCGCGAAGGCCCACTTCTTCCTCGACTTCAAAGAGAGGGGCCTCGTGGAGAAGGGGAGAATCGCCGAGACGCCCCACATACCCGTCCCCACCCTCGCTCCGGGGAGGGAGGCCCGCCTGGCCCTAACGATTCGTCTCCTCTCACCCGGCACCTATGTGTTTTTCCCGCTCGTCGAGTGGGGTGGGCTATCGGTCTACGGCACCAGCATAAGAGTGGAGGCGTCCGCTCCCCAGCAGACACCAGTCGGCCCCTACGCCACCGTTCTTGTCGTTATTCTGGTCCCCCTTGCCCTGACGAGGAAGATGGCCCTAGCGTGATTATGCCATCCCATGAGGTGGTGTCGTTACTGGACAGCGCCAATTCCATCCCTTCCCAAATCACATGGCCCCCAGTCTAGTCATTGACGGGCTCCGGTAGAGGTGGCCAGAGCCCGCAGAGCGGTTAGAGCTCCCAGGAACTCCCCGGCCATGGAATTCGGGTGCGGGCTCCCCACTCCAGAGCTATAGCGCTTGCTAGGGCGTTGGCACCCTCCTTCTCGCCGTGGACGAGGAAGACGTTCTCCGGAAATCGTTTGAACCCGCGCAGCCACTCCATAATCTCAGAATGGTCGGCGTGGGCAGAGAAGCTGTCTAGTGCCTCGACCCTCGCCAAAACCTCCCGGACCCTGCCCAGTATCCTGACGCTCCTAGCGCCATCCCTCAGCTTGCGGCCCAGGGTCCCGATGGCTTGGTATCCGACGAAGAGGACGGTGCATTCGGGCCTGCCGATATTGCGGGATAGGTGGTGCAGCACTCTCCCCCCCGTGCACATCCCGCTGGCAGAAATAATAATGTGGGGCTGGCGTACCCGGTCGATTTTTCTAGATTCCTCGAGCGTGCGGGTCAGATGGACACCCGGGAAGTCGAGGGGGTCGTCGCCACTCTCTAGAAGCGCCAGAGTTTCGGCGTCGAAGCACTCGGGGTGATTCCGGTATATCTCGCCGGCTTTTATGGCCATCGGGCTGTCCACGAAGGTCCTGAGGCCTTGCAGCTCGCCGGCCTCCATGTAAGGATTGAGGGTGTAGAGAACGTCTTGGGTCCTGCCCACTGCAAAGGCCGGGATGATGACATTCCCGCCCGCCTCCACTGTGGACTTCACGACCCTAAAGAGCTTCCCGGAGCGGTCGGCCTTTTCGGAGTGGACCCTCCCTCCATAGGTAGATTCAAGAACGAGGGCGTCCGCATCCTCGACTCTAGTTGGATCCCGCAGGAGGGGCGCCCCGGGTCTCCCGAGGTCGCCGCTGAAAACCACCTTTTTTCCCTCAGCCTCGAGCTCTATCATCGCAGAGCCGAGGATGTGGCCGGCGTCGAGTAAACGGACCTTCACGTCACCAACCCGGAACTCCCTTTCATATTCCACCGTCTCGAACCTGCGCATCACTGCATCCACGTCTTCGAGGGTGTAGAGGGGGCGGGGGGCAGCCCTGCGCCGCCGGGCCTTCCTCTCGGCATCCTCCATCAGGAGGTGGGCGGAGTCGCGGAGCATTATGTCACAGAGGTCGGCCGTGGCGGATGTGGATATTATTCTGCCCTCGAAGCCCCACCTAATGAGGAGCGGTAGCCTCCCGCTGTGGTCTATGTGGGCGTGGGTGAGGACGAGGGCGTCTAATTCCCCAACTGAGTTGCCGAAACCGGCGGAGTTGAGCGCTTCGAGCTCGGGCGGTCCTTGAAAGAGGCCGGCGTCTATGCCGATTCTCGCCCCTGGCGTCTGGACAACATAGTGCGAGCCGGTGACGGTGCCGGCGCCTCCATAGAACTCTATTTTCATCACGCCCACGATTCGCTCGCCCTTTGGACAGCCCATGTCCTTGGCGGGAGATGGCGGGCGATGGGAAAAAGGTTTTCTTCATGAACGGGCATTCTCGATTGTGGAGGAAAAAACGCCCGCGCTACTCAGGGGTTTTGCGGGAGGAGTTGTGCTCGCGGGCCTGACAGCGCTGCTGGTCGCGCCCTTCTCGCCCAGAATGATTGCGCCCGTTTCGGGTATTCTGTTTCTTGCCGGGCTGGCGCTCGGGACGGCCCTGCGCTCCAGAACGGTGGTATGGTTGATGACCACGGGTGTTTTCTCCACACTGGTGATGGGTGCGGGCCACGTCGCGGGAGCCTTGTACGGTAGAGCGCAGCTCTGGGTCAGCGGAGCCTTCCTCCTGTCTCTCTTCCTATCTCTGTATATCCCAGTCCTCAGGAGCGTCCAGAGGGCGCTCCTATCGGCACTAGTAACAGTGGCGGCTGGTTGCGCCGGAGCGCTGCTCGGCCTGGCGCTCGGCGCCACCATCCTAACGGCGCTCCTCTTCCTCTCCGCCGGCTGCTTCTTATCAGTCGTGAGCTCCGAGGACGGCGCGATATCGCTTGCGCTCCACTCAGTCCTCGCATGCTTCATGATGGGCTTGGGCTATGTAGCGGCCTTCCTGACTGGGATGTCGGGCCTCTGGGTTCCCGCCCTCTTCATACTTTCTGTGCTGGTCAGTATATTCGTTCTGCCGTCCGCAGCCCGGCTGCTCATGTTGCTGCTAGTCCCCATCGATGTCTTCGCCGCGTTCGGCTATGTCCTGGGCAGACCCTTCGGCCTTTCTCAGGGGCTCGTGCTGGTCTTCACCGCGTGCGGTGCTGGGTTTGACCTCCTGATATATTACCTATCGGAAAGCTGGGTTCTGAGGGCCAGCGGGGCCCGGGTTGTGGACGAAGTGCAGCTGCCGGAGGTCTACGGAAGGCTTAGGGAACTCTCCTCACGAGCGCGACTCCCCCCTCCGAGAGTAGCCCTCATGGTTTCGGACGCCCCAAACCTCCTATCCGCTGGCCGCGGCCCTTCCCGCGCAGTCATCGCACTGAGCACAGGGCTTCTGGAGCGGCTGAGCGAGGAGGAGCTGGAGTCGCTTTTGGCTCACGAGCTAGCCCACATAAGGGAGAGAGAGCTCGCGCCCGCCACCTTGGCGGCCGCGCTAGCCTCCCCCGTTGGGAGTCTCGCGCGCCCGCTTCTGGAGGAGAGGGGGAGCGAGCTTTACCCGCTGATAATCCCTGTCCTAGCCATTGCCGCACCCTTCTTCAGCCTCTTGATTCATCTCTCTGCCCCGCGGGGAAGGGAGACCAGGGCGGACAAGGTGGCCTTGGCCCTAGGTGCCAGTGCGCCCGCGCTCGCCAGAGCCCTGGAGAAGCTGGAGTCTGGGGCCGGTGGGAGCCATCTCGGGGCCAACCCCGCGACCGCTCATCTTTTCGCCATCAGCCCCTTCAGGCGGGGCTGGGTTAGCGCCCTCTTCTCCAGCCAGCCCCCCACTGAGGAGAGGGTGGCGGTGCTCAAGCGGCTCTCGAGCGGGGCCGGTGGGTGATTGCGGGTGCCCGGAGAGGCCGAGGAGCTGATGGCTGAAGCGCGCCGGGCGCTCGGGCGTGAGGACTTTGAAGCCGCCTTGAGGCTGCTCGAGAGAATTCCGGAGGGGGATTCGCTGGGCGCGGAGGCCCTGCACGAGAGCGCTTTTTGCCACATAAGCCTTGGCCGGCCGGCGAGGGCGCTCGATTGCTACGACAGAGCGCTTAGGATAAAGCCAGGGGACCCCGACCTCTGGAACGACCGCGCCTTTGCCCTGCTCGAGCTCGGGAGATACAGGGACGCTCTGGAGAGCGCGGAAAAGGCCTTGGAGCTCAGCCCCTCGCACTACGCCGCCGCTTGTAACTCGGCGCGTGCGCTTCTCGAGCTTGGAGACCATTATAGAGCGCTGGAGCTGGCATGCAGGGCCGTCGCTCTGAACCCGCTCGAAGAGGATGGCCTATTTCTGAGGGCTGAGGCGGCGCGGAGGATTGGCCGGAGGGATGAGGCGGCTGACTTCTACAGGAGGGTGCTCAAGGTCAACCCGCACAATATGCAAGCGGTCTACAGGCTTGGGCAGCTCGACCAGTACAGGGAGATGGAGAGGGCACGTAGGTGGGAGGGTCTGTGGGAGCGCTGGAGCGGGCTCGAGAGACTCCCCTTCGTGGTCGGCTTCCTCCTGCCCGGAATTTTACTAGTCTCACTCGGAGCTCTCGTGCCCACGATAAAGGGGGGCAACGTCCTACTCTTCCGGGGAATTTCGATATCCGTGGGCGTTGTGCTGATTCTAATCTCGGTGGCGGTTATGCTCTCTGGAAGGGGCTCAGCAAGGGAGGGCGGAGGCGAGCGCGCGGAGGCCTCTGCGAAGCGGAACGCAGGCCCTGAAGCCCAGAACTTTCTGGGCGAGCGTCGTGTCGGCCCATGAGTGCCTTATGTCCCCCTCCCTACGGCTGGCCCGTCTGACCCGCAGCGGGAGGCCGAGGACGGCTGCAAGCTCCCTCGCGAGCTCGCTCACACTCGTCCCCTTTCCAGTTGCGACATTCACGACCCTCCCATCAGCGGAACTCCTCTCCGCCGCTAGAAGGGTGGCCCTCACAACATCCCCGACGTAAATAAAGTCCCTCGTCTGCCTTCCATCGCCGAATATCGTCACTCGTCCCCTTTCCCTCATATCCTTCACGAACCGTGGGATCACGGCCGCGTACTCGGATTCGGGGTCCTGCCTGGGACCGAAAACGTTGAATAAGCGCAGGCAAACCGTCTTCAGGCCATGGAGCTCGTGGTAGACGCGGCACAGGTGCTCACCAGCTAGCTTCTGGACCGCGTAGGGCGATTTCGGGCACGGCAGTGTCGTCTCGCTGACCGGCGGTCTGGCGTCTCCATAAACCGCGCACGAGGACGAGAAAATGACCTTGCTCACGCCGCAGTGGCGCGCGGCCTCAAGCACCGCCAAGGTTCCCATGAGATTCACGCGCGCCGTTCCGGCGGGGTCTCGGACGCTCGCAGGAACTCCGGGAATGGCAGCTAGGTGGAAGACGACGTCCGCGTCCCTGAGCGCGAGTCGGAGGAGCCCTTCGTCAGTCACCGAGCCCCTGAGGATTATCAGCCCACGCCGGCGGGCAAATTCTCGCCCCCTCCTTCTCCCCCCCCTTGCTCCCTCCCCCGTGAGCGGGACTTTCCTGGGCCCTCTCGCGCACCTGCCGCTGCTCCCGCCCTCTCCCTCCATCTCGGCAGGGGGCCCCGCGAATCCTTCGGCGCGCCTCATGCCACCTCCCTCCACTCCCCCTATTGGTTCCGCATCCCCATCCGCGAAACGCGGACCCGCGCCGTGGGCGATGAGGTTCTCCTCTTTGCCTGTTGAAAAGTCGTCTACCACCACCACATCATTCTCCGAGAGTAGCGAGTCAACTATGTGCGAGCCGATGAAGCCCGCGCCGCCCGTGACGACGGCCCTGATGCCCCTCAGCCTCATCAAGACTTAAATGCCTCCCCCTTCTATTATCTCTTTTGTTTTGCGAAGAGAACCGATTAAAGAAGGCCTCTAGAATTTCGAGCGCGCCCTCGTAGAACGCTCCCCGCGACACATAGTCCGCCAGCGCTCTCATCTCCCCTGTAGCGTTTGCCGGCACCCCCACCTTGCCCCCCGCTCGTTTGACGAAGCGCGCCGCCGGCACATCGTTCTGTCCGTCGCCTATAAAAAGCACCTCCAACGGAGGAATTCGGAGCTCGCGCAAGAGGAGCCTCAGCCCCCTCCCCTTATCCGTACCGGCCGGGAGCACCTCTCCCGAGGCCGAGGTCCGGAATATGCGACACTGGACCCCTCTTAGCGCTTTTCTCAGGAAATCGCAGATGCGATCTATGTCCTCTTCAGTGTAGTCCCCTCCCTTCATGAAGCCTCTCGGATAAACGGTTATCGCGTGCCTCTTTTCCGGGTCAAGCTCGCCGACGGCCCCGACCCCCATCGCTTGCAGCCGTTTAAGGAGCTTGTCCCTCCTGAAGCCGGTGGGTCGATAGGTCAGTATCTCCCTGCCCCCAATAAAAATCGAGCATCCATTCTCAGCGACCAGAGGGGCTTCGGGGCTCAGACCCCACCTCCTCCTGAGCGTCCTCTGGTACTCCACGCCCCTCCCCGAACAGAGAATCACTAAGACCCCCTGCACTTCCAACCTTCTGAGAGCCCCGACAAGCTGGGCCGAGGTCCGGCGGCCGGACTTGTCTGTCAGGGTTCCTTCAATGTCCGCGGCGAGGGTGCGGGGCCATGGGATGGGTGATATGTAACGCGCTCTGCCCGGGAACACACCGGCGCGGGAGCCGGGCGACAAAGGAGCGGTCTCTGGGGAGGTCATGCGGGACATGGACGGGCTGGCCTTTGAAGGGCTATGACGGCACAAGGGGCCAGGTCCTCCGGAGAAATGGGGCATGGCCCGGGCGAGCTAGTTGCGCGCCCGGGCGAACCTTCCAGCGAAGTCCAACCTCTTCTTCAACAGCTTTCTCCACCACCACTCATTGTCGCGGTACCAGAGAACGGTCTCCCTCATTGCCTTTCTGAAATCCTCTCTCGGGGCCCAGCCGAGCTCCCTCCTGATTTTCCTACTGTCGACGGCGTGCCGGGTCACGTGGCCTGGCCTGTCCGCGACATGCTCTATCAAGCTCTCAGGCTTGTTGAGAGTCTTCAGAACGATGTCCGCTATTTCCAGAACACTGTGCTCCTCACCCGCACCGATATTGTAGACCTCTCCCTCGAACGGGGCTCGCTCAATTACTGCATCCAGCGCCCTGCAGTGGTCTAGAACATGAATCCAGTCGCGGGTGTTCCTACCGCTCCCATAGACGGGTAGGGGCTTTCCCATTATCGCGTTGGTAGTGAAGAGGGGGACCAGCTTTTCCGGGAACTGGTAAGGCCCATAGTTGTTTGTGCACCTCGTGATTGCAACGGAGGTTCCATGGGTGCACCAATATGAAAAGGTCAATCTGTCGGCTCCCGCTTTGCTCGCGGCGTAGGGGCTCTTGGGCATCAGGGGCGCGTCCTCCGCCGGAGGCCTCCTCCCAGCCTCGCCGTAAACCTCGTCTGTTGATATCTGGAGAAAGCGGCAGCCCTTTCTCTTCCTCACCGCCTCCAGAAGGACGAAGGTACCGTAGACGTCTGTCATCACGAAGCTCCCCGCCTCCAGAATCGAGCGGTCGACGTGGGTCTCGGCTGCGAAGTTGACCACGAGGTCGCATCTTCTGACAAGTCTCTCAACGACGCTCCGATCGCATATGTCCCCCTTCACGAACCCGTAGCCCCTCCTCCCCCGCAGGTCCCTGAGGTTGTCCGGGTTGCCCGCGTAGGTCAGCTTGTCGAGAACCGTCACGCTCCAGTCCGGATGGTTCTCGAAAATATAGTGCACGAAGTTGCTCCCGATGAACCCGGCGCCCCCAGTGACCAGGAGCCTCACGCGGCCCCACCCCCGGCTGGTCTCCAACCTGATTTCGTCTTTGATCGGGTTGGTGAATTCTCAGGGGAGGACGAGCTCGGGCAGCCCCCCGCCCCTCCAATCGCCTCCGGAGAGGACCCCAAGACCGACTGGAAAAACCGCCAAGGGGGGCCCTCCGGCCCTGAACTTCGTCTACCCATGTCTCACCCTCCAGTCATAGGGAATCTCGGGGCTGTCGTAGGGGACCCTGTGCTCGTCGGGCTTCTCACGGTTGTAGACCTCCGTGGGGACGTTGACGATGAGGGTGGGCTCGCCTCCTTCAGCCGTGAAACCGTGGAGCACGAGCGGTGGGATTCTAAGTAGAGTCGGGTTGAGCTCTCCGATGTGGAACTCATTTATTCTACCCCTCGTTGGCGAGCCCTCCCTCCCATCGTAAAGAACTACCTTCGCCATTCCCCAGACAGCGCAGAAGTTGTCTGTCTGCCTCCTATGATAATGCCAGGCCTTTACGACGCCAGGGTAGCAGGCGGTTACATATACCTGGCCGAACTTCTCGAAAAGCTCTTCGTCCGAGCGGAGAATTTCCATCAGCCATCCGCGCTCGTCCGGAATGAGCCTAAGCTTCTTCTCCCTCACCCCATCTATAAGCTCCACGGCGCTCACCGGATCCCTTATTCGAAAGCATAATATTTATCACTTGGCTTCCCATGGCGATAGTTAGATACCCCCCTAAGCGCTCTACCTGTCTGGATGAATGCGGCGGGTCCGAGAAATCTTGAGCCGGGGGGGATGTACATCGTGGATGAGGAGTTTCCGTGCCTCTCCGTATCGCTCTTCCTCGGCCTAGTCGGGGAGGGAAGGAGGGGGCTCATAATATCCTCTGACCCACCGGAGCAACTCAGAAGCGCGCGCGGAATTCCGGAGGGAGTGGGTGTGGTCTGGGTAACTGAGGCGGAAGCGCCGAGCGCACTGAGGCCATCGCTAGTTGACCAGATAAATGCAGTGAGAGAGAGGTTCGTGGTGGGGGAGGGGGGTAGCGTGGTGCTCCTCGATATATTCAACCAGCTGGTCAGCTCGAACGACTTCAGCACTGTGTTCAAATTCTTCAACTACATCAGAGATGATACTTTGAAAAGAAATTCGGTTGTGCTCGTGTCGATTGACTCTCGTGCGGCGGAGGAGAGGCACTTCAGGATGGTCAAGAGACTTGCGAGGGCGATAATAAGGGAGTAGGCCCGGAGAGGTGAATTCTAAAGCCCCGGGTGAGGTATCGGTGACCTGACCCTCGCCCCATTCAATGGGGAGCTAAACGGCCCGGGATGTTGATATAGCGGCCTGCAGAAGTTCCTCGGAAGAGCAGATAGGGAGAGGGGTTGAGGATATGATTCGAAAGGACTCGAAAGCGGTCCCTGCGGCCAATGGACAACGTTAATCAAGCAAGGGTAGGGGGCGCTCACCTGATGAACTCGAGAATTCTGCGCGCCATGAATTCTGCGCCGTTCATTTCCGCGGCCATCCTCTGGAGGCGCCGAGCGCGGGCTAGGTACTCCGAAGAGCGCCCGACGATATCGCTCAGGGCCTCCCTCATCGCTTCTACACTCATCCTACTCTGCTCTATTACCCTTGCAGCGCCATGGTCGCGCATGCTACGTGCGTTCCCCTCCTGCTCAGATTGCGTCGGGGTCGGTATCAAGACGCACGGCTTACCGAACCGTATAATCTCGCTTATCGTGGTCAGCCCCGGCCTCGAGACGACGACGTCGCAGGCCTTCAATAGCTCGAAGCGGTCCTTTGCCCAACCGCGGATATTAAGGTACTCGCCCCTCCACTCGTTGAGCTCGCTCCCGGGCTCGCCTCTGTCGATAACAGACTTCCTCCTGAATTCCGGCAGCACGCGGGTCAGTATCTTTATTAAGGGCTCCCTAGAGCGCCCCGGGCCGCTTATCGCTGCATACACGAAGAGATCCTCCCCGAACCCCCATTTCTTTCTTATATCCGCGACATCTGGCAACTCTTCGGGGGACCTCCTTGACACGGGGCCTGTGAAGGTGAGGCGTCTGAGCATTCCGGGGGGTACTTGCATGTTCTCCCGGGATATCGTGTCCGGAGGAGGGAAATCTGGGACAAAAAGCACGTCTGGGTCCCGGAGCCAGTGGTAGTTCACCCGCGAAATCAGCTCGCTTGCGAGGCGAAGCCAGCCGCCCTCCATCCACCGGGGCATCAGAAAGCGAATCTGGTTCGAGACAAAAAAGAAGGGGACGTCGAATTTATCTTCGAGGAAGAGGGTCGAGTAGCGCGAGTCGGAGACGATGGCGTCCGGTCTCTGAGAGCGAATTCTCTCCTCCTCATGCCTAAGGTGGGTGAGGAATATGCGTATGTAGCTTCCGCAGCGCGCTAGGCTCCGCCCCATTGCAATTGAGCCATCCTCGTTCTCCTCCCACATCAGAGCCGGCGACTCAAAGGAACGGTAGCCTGCCTCCGTGATGTACCTCTGGGCCGGTCCGTAGGTCGAGAAAACGCACTCGACTCCCATCTCCTTCAGGCGGTCCGCAACGGAAACCATTCGGCCGATGTGGCCCAGGCCTATTCCGCAGGCCGCTATGTAGACTTTCTTCAACCGGGACCCAACCCCTAGGGCGGATGAGAGTCCGCCCTATTAAGAAGTTGGGGAAGTCGACCGTTTATCCGGGGGGCTATCTGGCCAATTGGTTTCCCCCAACGCCCAATCTCGTCCAGCTTTGGGGAGCCCAATTCCTGAAGAATTCTGGACCGCTAGCTAATGGGACAAAAAACCGGGGATGGACTCCCGTGCGCCTTTCAACCATCCAAAGGGCTTGGGAGGCTTTGCGTTCTCTTGTTGACCCACCAACATCGGCTACCTGAAGACGATGGAGTGCGTAGCTCCCCAGCCACGCTATCTTTATCTCCGGGGAGACGTTTCAGCGCCCC
Organism: Thermoplasmata archaeon; assembly: GCA_038851035.1. NCBI lineage: Archaea > Methanobacteriati > Thermoplasmatota > Thermoplasmata > Thermoplasmata archaeon. The sequence continues at coordinate 37,157 of JAWCLH010000005.1, read as the reverse complement.
CGGAATGACCGAGTTCTCCCTGAAAAGGTTCAACAGGGTCCCGACCCAGCTCTGGACCCCGATGTGCCGCCACCCGCGCCTTTTTCTGAAGATGATACGGGGGGTGTATCACAAATACGGGCTTTCCAAGAGGGACTACAGAAGACCTGACGGCCGGAGCGCCTCACTCTGGATGGTCAGCATCAGAATCACGCACCGGTGCAACCACAGATGCGCGATATGCGGCCAGTGGGGAGAACGGGGCTATAACAGGCTACCGGACGCACCCAAGGTTGTCGGCGAGGTTCCTCTGGAAACATACATGAACCTCGTGGATGAAGTCTCTCCCCTCAGGCCCCATATCTATATAACCGGGGGCGAGCCCTTCCTCTATAAAGACCTCGTTCCCCTTGTCGACTATATGAAGCGGCATGGTCTGTCTGTGCAGGTTGTGACCAACGGCGTCGGGCTCGAGAAAAACGCGGAGGAAATCGTGAGGAGCGGCTGGGACATGGTCTGTGTCTCACTCGACGGGCCGCGGGAAATCCACGACCGGTGCAGAGGGCTAAAGGGGGCCTTCGACACGATGGAGAGGGGGCTCCGGAGGCTTCAGGAGGTCAAGAAGCAGCTACGCAAGACGACCCCCGTGGTCTACACTCTCACCACTATTTCGGAGACAAATCAAGCGGTTCTCCTGGAGACACTTGAGGAGGCGAAGGCGCTTGGACCCGAGGTGAGGGCTGTTTACTACTCTTGGTTCACGAGCGAGGAGGTCGGGAGGAGGCACTCCGAAGTCATGAAGGGGGCTCTGGGGGTCGAGCCATTCGCCTGGAAAAGCTATGTCCGCGACACCTCTAAGATAGACACCGCCCTGCTCGCGAGGCAGGTTGAGATTATTAAAAAATCTAGGATGGACCCCCCAGTCCTCTTCATCCCTCAGCTCGAGACGTGGGAGCTCGAGACCTACTACCGCCATCCCGAGAATTTTCTAGGCTGGAAGAGGTGCCTCGCGCCATGGTTCCAAGTTGACATAATGCCGAACGGGGACGTTGTCAACTGTCGCGACTTCCCGGATATCGTGATGGGAAATATTCGAGAAACCCCCCTCCTCGACATCTACAACAATGAAAAATTCAGGGCCTTCAGGAGGGCCCTCCGGAGCGCACCCGATGGTGTCTTCCCCCTCTGCAGCAGGTGTTGTGGGCTGATGGGCTACTAAATTTATATATACAAGAACCCCAATCTGACGCCCCAAAGCGAGGAAGAGAGGAATGGGCCGCATCCGTCCGACCTATATAAAGCGTGTGGCAATCGAGCTACTGAAGACCTATCCCGACCAGTTCACAACGGACTACCAGCATAATAAGGCCAAGGTAGCGGAGCTAACTGACGTTAAATACGTAGGACTTCGGAATAGGATAGCCGGGTATGTGACCCACTACCGGAAGACCCACCCATTGACCTGATTTCTGAGTGAGTCTGGCTCTTAGGGCCACTTTCACCCACTTCATTGCAACCTTTAATACCGCGCAGAGCCGTGTGCTTTTCCGAAAATGTACGTGGAGCACCCGTTCATTCGGCCTGGTGTGATAGAGGCCCGGGCGTACCAGATCAGCATCAGCCGGGCCTGTGTGGAGGAATCGACGCTCGTGGTTCTCCCGACGGGCCTGGGCAAGACTGTCATCGCGGCGCTCGTGATTGCCGAAACACTCAGGAGGCGCGGGGGAAGGGCCCTTTTCCTCGCGCCGACCAAGCCCCTGGTGCTTCAGCACGCCCAGACGCTCGAGAGATTGCTCACCTTGGGGCCGATTCGGACCTTCACCGGCGAGGTTGAGCCCTCGAAGAGGGCGGGAGAGTGGAGGGAGAGCCCTGTCATTGTGTCCACGCCGCAGGTGATCCTGAACGATCTAGTCTCGGGGGCCCTAAACCTAGACGATTTCTCACTAATAATTTACGACGAGGCCCATAGGGCGGTGGGGAATTACGCCTACGTCTTCATTGCTGAGAAGTACGGGCCTGCGGGTTTGGCGCTCGGCATCACCGCATCGCCTGGGAGCACGGCGGAGAAAATTCTCGAGGTTTGCGGAAACCTTAACATAAAGCGGGTGGAAATCAGAAGGGAGTATGACCCGGACGTGAGGCCCTATGTCCACGACATCCGCGTTCACTGGTTGGTCGTGGAGATGCCTCCGGACCTGCTCAGGGTGCTCGGGTATCTGAAGAATGCACTTAAGAAGCAGGTGAAGGTGCTTCAGGATTTCGGGCTGATCCGAAAGGGCGAGAGGCACTCGGTGAAGGAACTTCTGGAGGCCCAGAGGGCGATTCGCCAGAGGATGGCCTCGGCCGGGGGGAGACCTCCCCCCTCGCTCTTCCACGCGGCTGCGGTTCAGGCGGCGGCGGTCGAGATCAACCACGCCTTGGAGCTACTAGAGACTCAGGGCGTCTCGGCCCTGAACAGTTATTTTCACAGACTCGAGGAGAAGGCAAGTGGCAAGGGCCACTCACGCGCCGCCAGAATCGTTATGATGGACGAGGACATAATCCGGGCGCGCTTCTTGGCTAGGCACATCACGATCGAGCATCCGAAGCTCGAGAAGGTCGGGAAGGTGGTTGCGGACCAGCTCCGTTTGAAGCCTGATTCTCGCATCATCGTCTTCACGCACTACAGGGACACCTCCGATACTGTCGCGAGGGTGCTGGAGGGTATCCGGGGTTGCCGGCCCGTCAGGTTCGTCGGGCAGGCGACGCGGGGAGAGGACGAGGGCCTCTCCCAAAAAGAGCAGGCGGAGCTGATTCAGCAGTTTAGGGACGGGAGGTACAACGTGCTGGTGGCGACTTCCGTCGGGGAGGAGGGGCTGGACATCCCAAGCACGGAAATGGTGGTTTTCTACGAGCCGGTACCATCCGAGATTCGGACGATACAGCGGAGAGGCAGGACTGGCCGTAGGATGCCTGGGAAGGTCGTCATACTGATGGCGAAGGGAACGAGGGACGAGGCCTACTACTGGTCCGCGCGGAGGAAGGAGAAGAGAATGATGGAGGAGCTGGACATGCTCAGGCGCCAGCTCGCCAAGAAGATATCGGTGGGTTTCCCCTCGATGCGCGACACGATGAAGTACATCGAGAGCGCGGCTGGAGAGGCTCTGGCGGCACCGGAAACCGGACCCACCGAACAGGCGCGCCCGTATGAGGCGGAGACAGAGGGGGTGACGCTGGAGAATGAGACCCCGATTGAAGAACCTGTGGTACCAGCAGGCGCCGCGGCTAATGGAGACTTAGAGGGGAGGAGCGACCTCGAGAGAAGCGGCAGCGCACCCGGCAACAACGGCCGAGGTGAAGGAGGAGCTGCGGGCGAGGGAAGCAACGGAAAGGGAGTTGGAGGGATGGGGGCTTTTTATGGAAGCGGGGCGGAGGAGGAGGGGAAAGGGCTGGTCTATTCCGTACATAGTGGTACGAAGGCGGGAGGAGGAGACGGTATCGAAGAGGCCCCCGCCGCAGGAGAAACAGCCCTTGCGAAAAGAAAGGAGGCTGGAGCCGACCGGCGCGCCGGCCGGCGCAGGAAGCGCGCAATTGCGGAGGGTGGCCTCGCAGGAATTGCTGGAAAAAGAAGCAGAGGGCAGTCCACCCTGCTCGACTTCTCCGCGCAGCTCGAGGACGCGAGGCCTGAGGTTGTGGTTGACAACCGCGAGCTCAGCTCCGGCGTGGTCCGAGAGCTATCGAAGCTCAACGTCAGGGTCTCCCCAAGGCAGCTCGCGGTCGGCGACTTTATCCTATCTGACAGGGTGGGGGTGGAGAGGAAGGAATCACGTGACTTCCTGATCTCCCTTCTCGAGGGGAGGCTCTTCCAGCAGCTCAGGGCCCTGCGCAATGCCTACATGAGGCCCCTGCTCCTGATCGAAGGTGAGAGCCCCCTGACGAGCGGCGGCCTGAGCAGGGAATCGGTTCTGGGGGCCGTTGCCTCGGTTCTCGTCGACTACGGCGTTCCCATCGTCTTCACCCGTGACGAGAGGGAGACCGCAGAGCTCCTCGCGGCGATAGCGCGCAGGGAGAGGGGAGAGGGCAGGATGCCGGCCGTCAGGGGCGAGAAGGGCGCGATGTCGCTGGCGGAGAGACAGCAGTTCATCGTCGAGGGTCTTCCCCACGTATCCGGTGTGCTCTCCCAGAGGCTGCTTGCGCACTTCGGGAGCGTGGAGGGGGTCTTCCGCGCCTCTCCGGAGGAGCTGGCGCGGGTCAAGGGCGTCGGGAGGAAGACTGCGGAGGAGCTCGTGAGGGTGATCAGGGCGCCATATCTCGCATCCCGGGTGGAGGAAAAGGGGAGGGAGGGGGAAATGATGACAGTGGAAGAAAGTGGGAAAGGGGCCGTGGAGGAGGCGGGGGCTGACTCTAGTAGCGCGACGGTCAGAACCGGGAACCGGGAGAATGACACGATTTCGGCCGTGAAAAAAAAGGACGAGGAAAAGGACGGAGGCGTCGGGGGGGAGTCACGGTGACGAAGGAGAAAAGACCTGGGTATATTCATATGGGGATGAAGGCTAGGGGCGAACTCGGCGAGATGATCCGGGGCAACAGGAAGGCGCTCAGACTGCTGGAGAGGCTCGAGGGCGATGAGTACATCCAGGGGCTTCTAGAGATGGCGAACATCGTCGTCGTCGGCAGGCTCGGTTACAACGACCACGGCCTTACTCACTCGCGCATCGTTGCCCGGAACGCGCTACGAATTCTAAGGCTTCTGAGGGAGGGGGGCGTCCAGCCCAACATAGAAAAGGAAAAAACGGGGAGCTTAGAGGACGCGGAGTGCGTGGTGATGGCGGCGGCATACCTGCACGACTTGGGGAACGCGATTCACAGGAACGTTCACTACCTCCACACCCTCGTCCTCTGCGAGGACTTCCTCGATTCGGCATACATGGACCTCTACGGGAGTGAGAGGAGGAGGCTGGCGCGCCTGAAGTGCGCGACCTTAGAGGCCATTTACACACACGACGAGGAAGTGGAGGCGATAAGCGTCGAGGGAGGCTGTGTGAAGGTCGGGGACGGGACCGACATGGCAGGCGGGAGGGCCCGCATACCTTTTCAGAGGGGGAAAAAAGACATCCACTCGATATCCGCGCTGGCAATAAACGACGTTAGAATTATAAAAGGCGAGGAGAAGCCCGTTAGAATCGAGGTCGAGATGAGCTGCTCGGCCGGCATCTTCCAGATTCAGAACGTCCTCGGAGGAAAGATAAGGACTTCAGGAATCAAGCAGCATTTCGAGGTGGTGGGCATAGTCAACGCCCGCGATAGGGACCAGATATTCGAGAGAATAGAACTTTGAGACCGACGGAGCTACTAGCCCAGGGCCTGCCCTCTCACCGCATCGGCCCATCTTCCCATCCGGCCCTCAACTTCGGCCATCATTTCGGGCCGGGGCGTATCCCGATTCCTCGGAGTTCCCGCATTCCTTCAGCTCCCCGGGTGCCCAGCGTTTCGGCGGGCTGACCTCCCCCCTCTTTCTCCTTCCGTATACCACGCCCGCCGCGGCGGCGGCGATGAAATAAACAGCGAGTGGGACGAGGTCGATGATGCCGACGCCCCGGAGCGCAACCGCGGTCACATTCCACCTCTGGAGGGCCGTTGCGTTGCCATCAGACACTATCACCTCGACAACGTGCTCTCCAGCCGATTCAATTTTAATAATCGCCCACGGCTCATCTTCACCGACTGGCAGGCCGTCCAGACTCCAGGAGAAGCCCAGTGCTTCGCCGTCAGGGTCGAGGGCCTCAATGCTGAAGTTGAGCGCCTCACCCTCCCCACAGCTCAGGTTGAACTCGCGCGGCCTGTGTGATATGACCGAGGGCGGCCGGTTGGGCGGTCTGACCTCAACAGACCATAGGCGCAGGTCCAGAGTTTCATCCCCCCTGACCACCCTCGCTTCGACGGAATGGTTTCCTGCTGAGCCGGGGGGGAATGAGTGGCAGAATGAGAGGTTGCCCTTTCCAGCCGCCCAAAGCTCTCCGTCCACCAGCCAGAGCACGGCCTCGGCCCCGCTCCCGCCCTCGAGTGTGACAGCGAATTCAATCAACTCTCCTTCAATGGCGTCGGTTCGGCCGAACGCTGGCAGCGCACTGGATATTCTGGCCGGTGGGGGTGTGTTGTCCACGATGACTCTGATCTCCGCAAAAGCCTCTGCAGTCCCGTCCGAGACCCTTGCGCGCAGGACATGCTCACCATCGCCGGAGGCGAAGGTGCTCCACACCCAGCTCCAACTCCGGTTACCCGCCGCCGCGGACCAGGGACCGCCGTCAATGGAGACCTGAACCACAAGCGCGGCACCCTGAGGGCCGGACGCCTCGCCCGTAACGCAGACCTCACCCCCGACCACGCTCCCGTTAGCGGGGAAGGTGATGGCAATGTATAGCTCAGGTGAACCGGCGCGGGAGCCATCTGGAGAGGCGGCGGTCGCGTGGGACGGGAGCGGGAACAGGAGAAGGAGAATCAGGAGAATGACGCAAACGAGGGCAGGAGCGTGGGCATGAAACGACGAGTAAGGGAAGGGATGCGTGGTCTGGGGAGCGGGCCGTGGGGGGTTGTATCGGAAGCCTCCGGGAGCGTTCAGTTCCAGAGGCGGACCGCTACCGCTAAGGGCCTCTGTACGGCTCGCGTTTCCATTCATTTCCCCTCATCACCCCTTTCATCTCCTCCCGGTCTCCCGTTCCCTCCCTCCCGGCTAGTGGGGCCCCTCCTCATCCTCTCACGCCTCTCCCTGCGCGCCCCATGTTTCCCAAGGTCCTTCCTGTCGCCTCCTTCTCCCCTCTCACGCTCACTCAGCTCGTTCCAGGTGCTCACGGCGCGCTGGACGGCGGTGGTGTGGCCGGCGACGGCGAACCATATCATCATCAGCTCGATAATCGAGAGAGCCACAGGGAAGCCAGCGACGGTGAAGTGCATCCTGTGGTCCGAAGCGATCCAGCCTATCCACTCCGACATCTCCACGCCCATCTGAGCGAGTGGTGCCGCTATTAAAAGAACGAGCCTGTCGGCTCGGGCGAGCATTCCGCTGTAGTTCCTCCTCACCCCGACCGCCTGCGCCTGCGTCCCCATGTATGAGGCAAAGACGACACCCAAAATCGCCAAAAGGCCGATGCGAAAGTCGCAGAAGGGGCTAACCGATATCCCGCCGATTATCGCAACATCGGCATACCTGTCGAGAACATGGTCGAGGAAGTCACCACGCCTTGACTCCATCCTGCGCATCCGCGCCACCCGACCATCGAGGGCGTCGAAGAGGGCGCTCAGGAATATCATGGCACTGCCAGGGAGGAGGATATAGACACCTCCGCCGCCCAGATAGGATGTTGCATGGAAGGTCAGGCCCGCGATGACGGCAAAGAAAAAGGCGAGCCAAGTCATCGTGTTGGGGTGGGTGTGGACGAACCACCTCGCAACAGGGGTTAGGTAGGGCTCAGCCTGCTCCCTATACTCCTCCAGCACCATTGGGCTCCCCGGTCAGTCCCGGGCTGGGTTATTTCTTATGTAATAATTATGGTTTCGCAGCACGTCGTCCGAGAAGTCCACGCTGCCTGGAGGGCGACCTCCCCTGAAGCCCCGGCGCGCGATTTTCGCTATCTCGAGGGCAAGACTGCGTGGGCTCCTGCGCGTCGCGTCCAGCTCCACCACACTCCTCTTCCCGAGCCGCCCGACCGCTTCGATCGTTATTGTGTCCAGCGCCTCTGCTAGGCTGTTCTCCCTGACCTTGGCCTCTGGGTAGCCCCTCGCCCTCAGCCTTCGCCTGAGGACTCGCGGGCTGCACCTGAGCACGACCGCCCTGTCAACATCGAGAAGGTGCGAGAGGTGCCCCTCGAGGAAGACCCTCCCTCCGGAGAACTCCCTCCGCACGACCTTGTTCAGGCGGTGGAGGTCGACCTCCCGAGTCCTCCTCCGCCGGTCGCTCCTCCCGAGAAGGCCACGCTGGCGGGCGAGCTCGTTCAGGTCCACAACCTTCTCCCCAAGCCCGCGCAGCTCCCGGGCCACCGAGCTCTTGCCGGTGCCGGGGGTCCCACTCAGCGCTACTCTCATGCTTTCAAAGAATGAAGACCGCCGCGGCTATGGCAGTGGTCCAGAGGCCGTTCTTGTCGCAGACCGCGCTCTGAGTGATGTTGCGCGTCTTGACCGGTTTTCCTCCTATCGTGAAGATGTCCTTTTGCTCGTCGTAGTCCTTGGTCATGTCTAGCTGAATTCCGTGCATACTCGCGAGCATGTAGGCCGCGAGGTCCTCGGCGTAATCCCCCGCCATCTGCTCGTTCTGCCCGAAAGCGTGGTGCTCGCTTAAATAGCCGAAGGCAGAGGAGTCCAGAGGCATCGAGGCCCCTATGGAGGCCGCGATCAGGCGGTTGGGCTCATTGCCGGCGCATTCGCTCATCACGACATAGACTATCTGCCCGGGTTGGAGTTCCTTCAGACCTTCCTCCTTGCTCACGAGCTTACAGTGGGGCGGTAGGATGGAGGAGACGCGCACGAGATTGAATTTCTCGATGCCGGCGTCCCTGAGAGCCATTTCGAAGCTCGTCAGCTTCTCCTTGTGCTTACCTACACCTTTGACGAAGAAGACCTTCTTGGGGACGTGGGAGCCTCCCTCGAGCATGATGGTGCATTGGAATTTCCTGGCTTAAAGATATCTTCCGGCCGGCCCGGAGACCACCCGAACTCCGCCCGCTTTTCTCCCCCTTCTATTCCCGCGGCTCCGGGTTTTAACTGCATCAACCGGGGGAAGCGAGGTGAGGCCCCTGTCGCTCGATTCTCTCCCACTAGCGCGGCGGGGGACTCGGCGGGGAGACCAGTGCAACCGACCCGTGCGAGGGGCCAACCCGCTGGGCCCCGCGATGGTGTTCTTGGGGCGGCTCAAAACAGTTATATCGTCCGCGCCTCATCACGCGCCGCGCGGGGGTACCCGAGCGGTCAAAGGGGCAGGCCTTAGGAGCCTGTGGCGTAGGCCTTCAGGAGTTCAAATCTCCTCCCCCGCACTCCGATACCACCCGGTAAAGGTTCTCGTCATTGGGAGCGGCGGTCTATATATTGCGGCGAGTAGTGCGGCCCGGAGCGCAGTAAGGATTTTGGAGCTGGCGGAGCTATTGCGGCCGCCATTTTGGAGGAAGGTGGAGGAGAGCCTGAGGACCGAAAAGGCTCACTTCCACTGTGAGTTCCGCTATCCACGGACGACTCATCGAGAAGTGAGGTTCTGGGCTACGGTCGGTACACTGAGCATGGGGAGGGATAGAGAAAGACGGGCGTATCCCTGGGTCACGGACGGATACCTGTTACTCGGATTCTCCAGTATGGCCGGTCTCAAATTGGAGGAGATATTCTCGATACAGAAGGAGCCGGCGCGCCTCATATCCCCCATCCAGTTGGTGAACATCATCAGCTTCAAGAAACGCTTCGTCACACGCATCATCCATCATTATCGGGAGAGGAGGGACCTAATACTGCTCGAGATGCGTCGCATCGGTGAGCTATTTGGACAAGTTTTGAACGACAGCATATTTGTCCCTTTCGCTGCCCTCGATTCATTCCTGCAGATGATTCGCAGGCTCAATCCAAGAATCCGAATTTCTCCCAACATTCAATCCCTGGTATCCACCGGGCCAGTACAATAAAATGGTGTTGGCCCCCTTGTAGCGCCCGCATCTCTTGACCCTTAAAACACGATTCCCCATTCCCTCGCCTCGTCCCCGAAGTCCGGGAAGTCCGGGTTGTTAAGAAAGGAATTCTCGAAGCGCCTCCGCCACGACATAATCCGAATTCTCTCATCCCGACAGCTCGTCACCAATCCAGTAGCAGAAAACCGACCCCGGGGCAATCATATTGTCACATCACCTAGCCGGCGGATGCCCACCATGAAGGGCGCGATAGGCTGTCGGCTCGATACCGACCCTTTCCACCCGAGCCGTCAGGCGACTATCTTCCTTAGCTCCTCATCAGAGACGTTCATTGTGCGCGTCCCGTCGATGTGGTGAACCAGCTCCGGCCTCCTGGAGTAGTACTTTATCACGCCCTCCGACTGCTCGAGGTAGGTGCTCCAGCGTTTCTCGAAAGTCTCCTCGTTATCGTCCGCGCGCTGGATGAGCCTCTCGCCGTCGGCGTCGCACACGCCCTCCCTTTTGGGCATGAGCTCGGGGTTGTAGATATTGTATATCTTCCCGCACTTAGGGCATGAGCGCCTGCCGAGGATGCGCTTCCTCAGCTCCTCCTTCTTTATGTCGATCACGATGACCGCGTCGACCCTTGAGAACTCATCGAGCGCCCTCGCCTGCTCGAGCGTCCGGGGAAAGCCGTCGAGCAGAAAGCCCCTCTCCCCAATGTCATCCCTGGAAAGCCTCTCCCTGACCATGTCTATGACCAGCTCGTCAGGAACAAGCTTCCCCGCGTCCATAAAGCTCTTTGCCTTCCTCCCGAGCTCGGTCCCTTCGCGCACGTTTTCTCGCAAGAGGTCTCCGGTGCTTATGTGGACGACCGGGCTCAGCTTCTTTATCTTCTCCGCAAGCGTTCCCTTTCCGGCCCCCGGCGCGCCGAATATTACGATATTTTTTGGCATCGCGCTCAGCTCCCAAGGAGCGAAATCACATCTGTGAGATAAACCTTGGCCTAGAAGACCGCCCCTCGGGACTCTCACGCGAGTGCTGTGAACGGCCACCAAGCCAGTGTTTTGCTCCCCCTCGGGACCGAAGTGCTGCTATTACCCAAGCCGGGCGTTGGGGTGGCCCACTCATGCGTGCTCTGGTAAGTCCGAAATCAGGGGTTGAGAATTTTGAATAAACAGAGCGCCCCGAGAATCAGGAGAACGACGCCGAGCACTCTTTTAAAGAGACGGGGCGGTGTCTTGAAGGTTATATAGGCGCCGATAACGGGTGCCAGGCCCGCGCCGACGCACATCGGCAGGGTCACCTCTACGACCGGCGTACCGCCGAGTAACTTCCAGACGGCGAAGCCTGCGAGGCAGATGGGGGCCTCAGCGAGGTCCGTCACACCGACGGCGGCTTTTGCGTCAACTCCAATTATGGTCTGGCCCCCGGCGACGACCGGTCCGTAGCCTCCGCCCGATATACCCTTGTTGAAGGCGCTGATGCCCCCTATCACGCCCATTCTGAGCCATGTGAATCTGATGGTAACTCCAGAGAGAATCAGCGCGCCCATCACCAGCACCACGATTCCGATATAATACGAGAGAACCGTCCCGGAGAGCCTGATTCCAATAGCGCTAGACACTATCACGCCCGTAATTCCGCAGACGACGATGAAATAGACCTTTTTTGCGTCCCCAGTCCCCCAGCCGTTGAAGTCAACGTTTCTGAAGCGGTTGTGGAAGTAGGCGCCGACAAGGCCCCCTGTCGCCTGCGAGAGCAGTATAGCCGGAACCACAACCTTCGGGTTGAACCCGAGAAGAACAAAGGTCGGGGTGCCAAGGGTCCCATAGCCCTGCCCCAGCGAGGAGTCGACCAGCTCGTAGATGAAAGCGAAGAAAAAAATCATCAGCATCTGCAGGGCATTCGCGGGCAGCGACTCACCTCACGACTTCTTCCGCGGGAATACGGTATTCCGGCGAGAGGGGGAGGAGCAGACCGAGCCCCGAGGGGGAACCGCGCGCCGGATAGTCACGGACACCGGGAGTACGATAATTTTACCATCCCTGAAGAGCACCCAGCGTATGCTGCTACCGTTGGAGAGCCCAAGCCTCTCCACAATCGCCTTGGGAATGGTGGTACGCCTGCGCGAGCCCCTTATGGTCAGTTTGGTGTCCTGAACGTACTCCACCTCTTCAAGGTCCACCTCAAGCGCAGACAGTTTCTCCCCCCGATTGTCCTATACGCGCCAGATGTATATAAGTTTGGTGGTGCAACAAAATAATTTGGTTTTATCATTATTTCCGAAACGCTCAAAATGTACCTTGTCTCTGGTCTCCAGAGGATAGATGGGCGCCGGGGTGATACGCGGGAGGTTTCAGTGTTGATATACATCGGTGTGGACCTCGCATGGAAGATGGCTCCTGACCCAGATGAGAAGAGAACTGCTCTTGTCTCCCTCGATGAGGAGGGGACTGTGCTCGAGTACAGGGAATGCTCTGGTGACAATGAGATAGTTGAGGCCTGTCTGCGCATGGGCCCCGGGGAGTGCACCTTGGGAATCGACGCGCCACTCGTGGTTCCGGCGGAAACTGCCCGCATCCGGGACTGCGAGCTTGCGTTGATGAGGATGGGAATTCGTGTCTTTCCTACCAACCCTACCAGATTCCGGCGCTGGTACGGGGGCTGCAGGGGAGTCGCTATTTTGGAAAAGCTCCGGGCCCTTGGCTCCGGATATGAACTAGTTGCGGAGCTCCCCTCACGCGCGCAGAGGGCTGTCGTCGAGGTCTACCCGACGGCTTCGTGGATGAAAATATTCGGGGAGCGGCCACGGTTCAAGAACGTACCTTTGAGTGTGAAAAGGGACGCTCTAATGAGGCTACATGAGATGCTGGAGGACCGACTGCCCTCCGGCTACCCGCGTGTGGAGCTCGGCCCGCTCAGGCATGAAATAAATGAGCTTAAGGCGATGAGTGGAGCTCAGCTCGACCACCACGGCGACGCCCTTGACGCCGTCATGGCCGCCTACACGGTGCTTCTTTGGAGGAGCGACCCAAGCCTGTGCGAGGTCGTGGGGACTCTTGAGAGGGGGTTCATCGTGGTTCCGAAGGCTCCGGGGACGAGGGACAGGGAGAGGCTCGACGGGAAAGAGCGTGAACCCCGACACCGGTCTTCGCGTCCTCCATAAGAGTCGCCCCGCGCCGGACCCCGATAGATTTATTAAATCCGCGCCCATACTCGAACCCCGTGGGCGAGGAGGAGCTGACGGAGGCCGAAAGAAGGGTCTTCGATTACATCAGAACCCGCGATTTTGAGTCGAAGCCCTGGTCGACCCCGGAGGCGGCACGGGCCCTCGGAATGGAGGAGCGTGCGATCTATGAGGCCCTCTCGAACCTTGCTAAGCACATGAAGGGCCGCTTCTACATATATTATAAGGATGGTGGATTCCGTATTCAGGCGGAATAGGGAATAGTGCGATAGTCTAGCCCCGCGGCGATAAGTGTTTATAGTCAGGAAGCGGATTTTGATTCGTGAACCAGCTCGAGTTCCTGCTACGACTGGCAGTTTCTCTCGCGATCGGGGGCTTGATAGGTCTCGAGAGGGAGCAGCACCGCGAGCGCGAGCTTGTGATTGCAGGCGTGAGGACCTACCCGCTGATCTCAGTGGGCGGGATGCTCTTCGCCTATCTTGAGATGGCCACGGACGTTGAATACGCAGTCACGGTGGGCCTCGGAGCCTTCGCAGCGATGGCGATCGTTTACGCCTGGATTCGCCACTCACTGAGACTGACGGGACTGACATCCCCGGTGGCGCTCCTTGTTACGTATATAATCGGTGTGCTCATCGGTTATGGTTATTTCATAGAAGGTGTGGCTGTGGGGGTAGCGACCACTTTTCTCCTCCTAGCCAAGGGGAAACTCCATGCCTTCGCAGAGGCGGTCACGGAGGCGGAGATGATGGGTGCACTGCAGTTCATTCTCGTGGCCTTCATCCTCTACCCTATAACTCTCTCCGTGGGCGAAGTGGTCATTCGCGGCTTCAATCTCTCTAAAATCGTCAACCTCTCCGCGGTCGTGCTCACTATTATCCTGGTCTCCCTTCTCTCGTTCGTGTCTTTCCTCGCTATCAGGTACTTCGGAGCCCGGAAGGGTCTCGCGGTCACAGGGGCGTTGGGCGGACTGGTCAACTCGGAGGCCGCCGCGGCGTCGCTCGCAGCCCACGTCCGGAAATACCCAGCCACAGCCAAACCTGCCACCGCGGGTGTGCTGCTGGCGAACACGGGCATGCTGGCGCGCAACATTCTGATCAGTGCCTTATCGGATACGACACTAGGGACGGCAATAATGCTCCTTCTCCCCTCGCTCCTCATGGCGTCGCTGGGAGTGTTCTACTATATATGGTCAGTCGCCGGAGCAACGGAGACCAAGGGCAAGGTCTTCAGGATGGAATCGCCATTCGCAATGAGGCCCGCGTTGGTCATGGGGCTGCTCATAGGACTTATATCCGTGGTAGTGTACCTCTTCTCCCGAATTCCTTCCGGTGGGGGCAGTGCCGGAATATACATGACCGCGCTCGCGGGTTTTGTTTCGAGCGCCGCTGTGGTTTTTTCTGTGAGCACCCTCGCCTTCACAGGCCACCTTAGCCCCCTCCTAGCTGGAGAGGTGGCGGTGCTCGCCTGCCTGATGAGCACTCTGAACAAGCTTATGATCGTCCGCGCCGGCTCGAAGGAGCTTAGCCAGAGCTCTCGAGCGATGATAGCGGCCACTTTCGGGGTGGGGCTAATAGGCCTCGTCGCGATGGAGCTCTACTTGCGGGGATATATGGGCTGGTCATGATTACTTTGTTCAGCGTTTTTTCGGGTAGTTGATGGTCCGATAAGGGCGTATATACTTTGTGCATAACAATAAATACCAGATTCCCCAATCGGGCGGCCATGCACCCGTCCACCGAACTGCGCGGAACAAAGAGCAGGAGACTGGAAGGGAAGAGAATCGCCCTCGGCGTAACGGGCTCCATAGCCGCAGTAGAGTGCGTCCGGCTCGTCCGGGAGCTCATCCGGAACGGTGCAGAGGTCTTCCCCGTCATGTCGCCCTCCGCCTGTAGGATAATCCATCCCGACGCCCTCTGGTTCGCATCCGGGAACCGACCGGTGACGGAGCTGACGGGCGAGGCTGAGCACGTCTCTCTCTGTGGCAAGGTCCCGGATAGAGTGGACCTCCTTCTCATCGCCCCCTGCACATCCAACACGATATCCAAAATCGCCCTCGGCATTGACGACACTCCCGTGACCACCTTCGCGGCCACGGCGCTGGGCTCGGGGATACCCGTGATGATAGCCCCTGCGATGCACGAGAGCATGTACAACCATCCTGCGATGAAGGAAAACATCGAAAGGGCCAAAGCCTTCGGGGTCCAGTTCATACCGCCCAGAATAGAGGAGAACAAGGCCAAGATGGCGTCAGTCGAGGAAATCGTGCCGGCGGTGGTGAGGCTGATTGGCCGGGGCGACCTGAAAGGCAAACGAGTACTTATCATCGCGGGCGCCACCCGGGAGCCGATAGACGACGTTCGCTGCATCACCAATATATCCACCGGAAAAACTGGAACAGAGCTCGCCCTCGCAGCTTGGACAAGGGGCGCGGATGTGGAGCTCTGGTACGGCGCGAGCCCCAAGGCCCCGCCCCCCCTCATCCCGACGAAGCGCTTCGACACTCTCGAATCCCTAAACGCTCTGGTCCAGCGCTCCGGGCTGGCCTTTGACCTCATCCTCGTTCCTGCGGCAATATCCGACTACACCGTCGAAAAGACGCCAGGGAAGCTCGGCTCCGAGAGGGCGATTGTAATAGAGCTCCGGCCCGCGCCCAAGGTTCTGGCGACCCTCCGGCGGCGCTTCAAGGGGGTTTTGGTGGGCTTCAAGGCTGAGTCGGGGATAGGGGAGGAGGAGCTCGAGAGAAGGGCCCGGGAGATGATGGAGACATCAGACGCCGATTTTGCGGTGGCCAATGATGTGGGCAAGGTCACCGCCGAAACCACCGAAATTTTGATTCTCTCTAGACAAGGGCCGGTGAAGAAGTTCTCAGGGACGAAGAGCGAGGCCGCGGATGCCATTCTGAGCGAGGTCGCGAAGGCTCTATGAGAGGCGCGGCATTCTGTCCGGGGCACATTACCGGCTTTTTCAGGATATGCGACAGGAAGTGCGATCCGCTCGCGGCGGGTTCGCTTGGAGCGGGCGTGAACCTAGTCCTCGGCGCAACGACGCGGGTCGAAGCCCGCGAGGCGCGAGCACAGACAGTCAGGGTCTTCATCAACAACCGGAGGTGCAGGGCCCGGACAACGGAGCGGGCAATTCGATACATTCTTGGCGAAAGAGAGCTAGCGGTTGATGTCCGGACCACCCTCCAGCTACCCGTGTCGCAGGGGCTGGGGATGAGTGCTGCCGGAGCCCTGAGTGCATCCCTCGCCCTCTACTCTGCCCTCGGACTGCCCCATACCCTCGTCGCGGCCTCAGAGGCCGCACACCGAGCCGAGATTGAGGAGGGAACGGGCCTGGGGGACGTGGCAGCCCAGACGAGGGGCGGCTGGGAGATCAGGCTGAGACCCGGCCTGCCACCCCGGGGTTTCGTGGACAGGTTATTGGCGAAGGAGAGGGAGGTCGTGCTCTGTGTAACAGGTCCGCCGCTCAGGACCAAAGAAGTTCTCCGGGACCCGACCCGACGCCGGGCTGTGAATCGCGCCGGTTCCAGGTGTTTTACCGAGTTCCTAAAGAAGCCCTCTCTTGAGAGCTTCTTCGAGCTCTCCCTGAACTTCGTCCACCGGACGGGACTGGTGTCGAGGGCCTCACTGGAGCTCGCGCGGGCTGTGTCCGCCAAAGGCGTGGGACTCGCCAGTGTATCAATGATTGGCAACTCGGTTTTCGCTGTAGGCGACACTGACGCTATTGTCGAAATGATGAGGGGACGCGGCGATGTCTTCATCTCAGGTGTTGACCTTGCAGGCGCCAGGCTGGTGGAGTGAATGATGCTCCCTCGGTGCAGGGAGGTGGGTTATAAAAGGGTCGATTTTCCGCTGACCCGTGAAGAGCTAGAGCACCGCCTGGTCGGACGGAAGATTTTCACAGGGACTGACTACATAATTCTCGAGAGCGGAGGCGGCTGGGGGGTCGTCGGGGTGAAGAAGAGGAGGGGACTAGAGCTGTTGCGGGAGATAACCTCTGTGACGGTTCACTCCCTCCCCGCGCAAACCGATTTCGTCCGCGACCCTGAATGCGATGTCCAGAATCCCCACATGATGGCTAGAATCGCCGCGAGGTCGGAGAAGGAAACCGTCGTTGTTCTTGGAAAGTTTAACCACATATCCTTCATCACCGGGGGCAAGAGCGTTCCAACTGTGAAGGTCGTGGACATCGTCCCCCCTCGACCGAGCAAGACCCTAGAGCTCGTGAATGCAGCGCTGGCTTCGGGTGTGCTCGAATCGCCTTTGCTGGTGGAGCCAGTGCTCGTGGACGCACTCGACCTCATCTCCAGCACCCCCGGAATCGAAGGAAGTAGTGTGATGTTCCCCTGCGAGGCTGGCTGTATGGAGGTGGCCGGGAAGGAGCTTCTATATCTGGACAAGACACCGCCGCTACCTCCCGGCCCTGTAATTCTGGCGGGCTGTCGCTTGACCGAAAAGACCTTCAGGCTCGTGTACGACCGAAGGCCAGTTTTCGTCGACATCTGCCCGCGCGAGCTCGCGCGGTCTAGAATGGGGCCCAGGGAACTCGCGGTGGCGAGGTGCTGCGAGATTCACAGAGTCACTCTCGAGGGGACGCTGGCCCTTCTGCCATACGGCGCCACCGCGGGCGATGCCGCTTCTGCACTTCGTCGGCTTCTAGCGCTGGCTGGAGAGGACCGGAATGCTTTAAACCGGCACCACCAATAGGGAGGGGAGCATGCGCATAGGAGCCGGAATTCTGGTGCTGGGCGCAATTCTCCTGACCCCCCTAACAACCCCGGCACCGGCCAGCGAGAGTGGAGTGGCTGTTCCGAGGGCGACCGAGCTCACTGGGGACTGGATGGTGAACTCCTCGGCCGAGAGGAGATACAACGAGACCATCGTTCTCAGTGGAAACCTGACCATCAGCGGCGGAGGGCTCGTCGAGCTTTACAATTCCACGCTCCTGATAAACTGCACTTTCAACGACCAGTTCAGGGTCAGGGTCACGGGCGGGAGCGCGCTCGTACTGAGGGGGGGCTCCCTCCTCTCGGCCCGGTATCAGGACTCGAACACCTCCATCTCAATATCCCAGGGCTCCTCGCTGTGGGTCAACGACAGCGCCCTCGCGCGTTGCGGCTTCCCTGGGCCGGGTGAGGAAGGCTGGACGCCGGGTGTCAAACTAGACGGCAGCCGGGCGGAGTTCAACCGCGCCCGGCTGGAGGATAACTATGCCGTTCTCTACGGCACGCAATCCCAAGTGTTTTTCAACGGAACCCAGATAAGAGGCTTCAGATACGGTCTGATGCTTATCGACTCCCACGCTTGGCTGCTGAACTCCTCCGTGGAGGGGGTCGGGGGAGGGTTCGAGTTCAACCTACTAGGTTCCACTGTTTCCCTCCTGAACTCCACTTACAGTCCCAACCTTGTAGAGTTCAAGGACGATGGCAGCGAGCTCAACCTCTCATGGCCCGTGGGCATCAGGACGGTCTTCTGGGACGGCACACCGGCGGAAGGCGCGAACGTGACGGTATTGGACAGCCAGGGGCGCGAGGCGCTAAGGGCTTCCAGCGACGCCTCAGGCTGGGTGAGGGCTGCGCTCTCCGAATATAAGACCACACGCTCCGGCCGGAGATTTTTCTCGCCCTACAACTTCAGCGCCGAGTGGCGTGGTCTCTCCAGAGCCTTCCTTGGCCCGCTGGACGTGGATCGCGCCATGGAGGTCTTCCTCGTTATAGACACCAGCCCTCCGAGCGTTATCTTTACATTCCCCTCGAACGGCTTCGTCAACTCAACGATCGTGGACTTCTGGGGGAGCGCGCGCGACAACGACGCGGTAGCGGTAGTGGAGCTGAGCCGCGACGGTGGAGCTAGCTGGGTTGCGGCCACAGACCGGGGTGGCCCGTCCCCCTGGCAGCTCTGGAACTGCACTCTCGAGCTCGGGCCGGGGAGCTGGGAGGTCGTCGCCCGCGTCAGGGACCGCGCAGGCCTCGAGAACCGGACGGGGATATCGGTTGAGGTCGACCTCGAGCCCCCGTTCCTCGAGCTCGAGTCGCCTGTGGAGGGCCTTATCACCAACGCTTCCCTCCTCAGGGTCGAGGGGAGGTCGGAGCCGGGAGCGATGGTCTTCGTCGGCGACGACCCCGTGCCCGTCCCCCTCAAGGACAACGGGCGCTTCTCGGCCTCTCTGGTCCTGAAGGAGGGGGAGAATCTTGTTGTGGTGAGGGCGCGGGATTCCGCCGGTAACGAGGCCAGTTGTCGAGTCATCGTTTTCCTCGACACCATCCCGCCTCCTCTCAATGCCTGGCCGTCGGCATCCCTGACCAACTTCTCTTCGGTGGTTGTCTTCGGTGAGACCGAGCCGGGCGCGCTCGTTACAGTGGCGGACCTGCCGGTCGAACTCTCGGAACTCGGAACCTTTTCCGTAAGGGTCAACCTCACGCCCGGCTGGAATCGAATTCCCGTGAGCTCGGTCGACAGGGCGGGCAATGTAAATATCGCCCCGGTCGAAGTCGTGCTCGATCAGATTCCACCCCGCCTGAACATCCTCTCACCGGTGGAGGGCGCTATCCTCACCGACCCAGTGGTCAACGTCTCCGGGACCGCCGACGACGAGAGCGGAATCGCAACTGTCGAGCTCGGCCTCGACGATAAAAATTTCACTCTCGCCTCCGGAAACACGAGCTGGAGGGGGAAGGTCCGGGTTGAAGAGGGGAACCACACCATATCCGTCAGGGTCTACGACCGGGCGGGGAACGTGTGGAGGGAGAGGAGGCAGGTGAGCTATATTCCCGTCACAGTAGACACCTCGCCGCCGGTGGTCAGCCTGAAGAGTCCGCTCAGCGAGAGGGTCTCGAGGAGGACCATCAAGGTCACGGGCCTCGCCTCCGACCCTTCCGGCGTCTCATCCGTCGAGCTCAGCATCGACGGAGTGACCTGGAGCCGATGCAGAATCTCCCCCTCCGGGGATGATTGGTGGGGTGAGGTCTCTCTCGAGCCCGGCACTAACCAGCTCCATGTCAGGGCGACTGATGGAGCGGGCAACACCGGGACTCGCGTCTTCACCATCAAATACGAGCCCTACACCGCCCCAAGGCAACCCAACCAAGGCCTGCTCGCCCTTGCCGCCGGCCTCGCCCTCCTTCTGATTGCCCTCGGGGCCTATGTCCATCGGAGCTGGAGGCGATGGACGGAGAAGCCCGAGCCGGGCCTTGGCGAGGTGGAGGTCCCAGTGACGATGCCAGAGAGGGGGCTGAAGTAGGGGCGACCGCAATCGCTATTTAATCCATCGGTCATCATCCATTGATTTCCATGAAGCGCGCCGCGGATAGGGAGGGGCAACTCAGAAAGGCCGAGGTGCTTGAGAGGGTGCTCAAGGGGCAGGCGATGGAGACCTACATTGAGCACAGGACCGGCGAGATGAGGTGCTGTGCGCTCTGCGAGACCATCGGCTACAGGCGGAGGCCGATGAAGCAGGTCGGTAAAAAGTGGATATGCCTTTCCTGCTGGCGCCAGATGAAGGAGATTCTGGACACCCTCGACCGCTGGGAGGAGGAGGTAGCGATCAAAGATGAGATGGAGAGGACAATCAAGAAGGGATTGAGGACCTCTACCGAGGGTGGATGTTAGATGGACCTCGGGGTGTCCCGGGAGCTGGAGAATTTCCTTGACGGCGTGCGTCGCTTCGGCGCCTCCTTTAAATCTGAAGAACTCGAGCGCGCGGCCTCAATTCCCCGGACGCTCTTGCTCGAGTGCGGAAGAATCGGTCTCGCAGGCATCATGGTGCCTCCGGAGTACGGGGGTGCAGGACTGGGCGCGGTGGCTTACGCGCTCGCCATAGAAGAAATATCGAAGGCATCGGCGTCGCTGGGCGCGGTTCTCTCGGTCCACAACTCAGTGGGCACTCTGCCAATTCTCCAATTCGGGACGGAGGAGCAGAGAAGGGAGCTCCTGCCGCGCATCTGCTCGGGAGAGTACCTGGCCGGCTTTGCCGTCACGGAAGCGGGAGCGGGCTCGGACGTCTCTGCGGTCTCGACAAGCGCCGTCAGGGAGGGGGGCGAGTGGGTCCTGAACGGTGTGAAGCTCTTCATCTCCAATGGCCATGGCGAGGTCATCAACGTCCTTACCGCCACAGGGCGGGGGAAAGGCGCCCGGGGCCAGACGATGTTCATCCTCAGGAAAGGAGACCGGGGCTTTCGCGTGGGGCAGGTCGAGCGCAAGATGGGCCTCCACGCCGACGAAACCTGCGAGCTTGTGCTCGAAGACTGCCGGATTCCCGCTACTCGCGTTCTCGGAAAGGAGGGCGATGGCTTCAGGCAGGCGATGATGGCGCTCGATGCTGGCAGGATAGGCATCGGGGCCCAAGCGGTTGGGGCGGCGCTGGGGGCGCTTGAGGCAGCGACCGAGCTTGGGAGGAGAGACCCCCAGATGGGACAGGCGACCCATTTCACAATCGCAGAGTGCGCAGCAGAGCTCGAGGCCGCGCGCCTACTCGTGCTCTGGGCCGCGGACAGGAGGGACAGAGGGCTCGAGTCGACCGTAGCGATTTCGATGGCGAAGCTCCGCGCCACCACCGTGGCCAACGATGTCGCAATAAGGCTACTGGAAGCCATGGGCCCCAGAGCGCTCTCTGCTCCCAACCCATTCGAGCGCCTCTTCCGAGACTCGAAAGTATTCGAGATATACGAGGGGACCTCAGAAATCCATAAGCTCATCATATCTCGCAGGTTGATGGGCGCTTGGAGCTTCGAGAGGGGGCCAGACTAGTAGGGCCTGACCGAGCTGAAGAAGCCCTGGAGATTCCCACCCGCGAGTAGCCGGTAGGCGTCCGGGGCCACGTCCATCAATTTCCTTTGCGCCTCAATGTAGCCGAGAAAGTCAGGGTCCGAGTCAGAAGCGATACTGTGCCGCTTTTCTTCAGCGCAAACCCGAAACGTGACACCTGAGCCGGCGAAGGGGTCGAGTACGACCGAGCCGGGGTAGGAGAGCGCCCGGACAAGCCTGCGGACGAGCTCCGATGGCTTCTGCGTGGGATGCCCGACCCGCTCCAGCGAGTTGGCGCTGAGTCTCTCGATGCGCCAAACATTGCCGGGGTTCTTGCCTCTTCGGAGGGTGTCTGGGTTGAGGCGCTCGTCCTTCATATACTGCTCGAGTGTGCGCTGGTCGTATTTCTCTCGGACCGCGTCAAGGTCGAAGTAGTACCTGTCTGTTTTTGCGTACCAGGCGATTTCCTCATGCCTGTTTGCGAAGAACCTGTGCGCGCTCATCCCAGTGGAATAATTCCAGACGATAAGGTTGACTAGGCGGAGCCCCGAGCTGTGACGCAGGTGGTGCATTATCTCCAGTAGGTCCCCGCCCCTCTCGTCCCGGAACTGGAAGCCACCGAAGATGACCAGATTTCCTCTCTCCGAAAGAACGCGTGGCAGCTCGGTCAGCCAACTCCGTGCCCACCCAATGTAGTCCCCGAACCTGTCCCAAGTGGCGATGTCGAGATTGTAGGGGGGATCGATAATGGCGAGCTGAATCGATGAAGACGGAATTTCGCGGAGCAGGGTGGCTGCGTCCGCCACCTGCGCTAAGTGAAAGGTAAAATCAGGCTCCTTCCAGTCCACGGCGCTCGAGTGCCTTCTGCCCTCCCTCCTGAGCCGGTTCATCATCCTGTGCGCCGGGTTGAAGTGGGAGCGGTTGGGCATGCCCCTCTCCTGCGCGCTCACGTGTCGTTGGGCCCGTTGTGCCACTCGTCCTTTTCATTGGGTCCGGGCTTCGTGGGGAAGGGTCCGAAGGCAGGGTCGCCATAAAGCACGTACATGGCGACCTGCTTCCAGTCCGCCCCGCCGCCGGTTGCGTCTTGCTGCTTCAGTGGGGTGAGCTGGCCCCCGTGGTTCTTGATGTATCTGTTTATCATCCACACAAAGCATTTGCCGACCGTGTCCTTGTCCTGCTCGTGGTTGAGTATCCCGTCCCAGAAAAAGGCGTACATGGCGTTGTTCTTGTCCCAGTCGTGGTCGCCGGTGAACCGTCCCACGGTCGCCGGGATATCCTGGCCAACATCCGAGTATGATACCTCGGTGGCTCCGACGAGCACTATCGCCCCTCCGTAGAGGTAGCTCAGGGCGAAGATTCTATCGAATTGGATGTCAGTCCCGCTGTAGCTTTTGCCATGTATCTTGGCGTTCTCGCAGGCTGCGAAGACCGCTATCTGAGGCGGGAGGAAAAGGGCTCGCGCATCGTCGGCCTCCACGCTCCCCTCTTGCCTGAACTCGAAGTATATCCTGAGGGAGTAGAGGGAGCCATGCCAGCTCCCGTGGCCCCTGTAGGCCATCAAGCCACTCCCCATCAGCATCGGGTCGAAGTCGTTCTCTTTGATCGTCTGTGATGAGAGGGGGGCGGTCCCAATGCCCGCGGGGCCATAGTACTCGTAGGTCATTCCTTCATCCGCTAAATCCTCGCACCAATAGTAGCCCGGAGTCGCCTGCATCCTTTTGTGTGTTATTTCGTATCCATTAAAGGACGCGCCGTGGGTCCGCCAGTTGCGAATCACGGAATCGCCGTTGGAGTAGTTTACATTGACCGTGGGGAGAATTCTATCGTAGCAGTAGGTCCTGACGAGCTGATTAGCGGCGCCTTGGATGTTGTAATTCACGATTCTCCCGACCGCGGCATCCATTGTGTAGTCGTCGTCGTCAAGGAACCCGTAGCAGGAGTCGCTCGAGACCTGTTTGTCGCCCTCGCTGTTGGACAAATCCGGCAGCTCGAACTGGGGCACTGAAGAGTGACTGCCAACAATGCAAACGTTTTCAATTGGTCCGTAGTCCTTGCTGATGTTGCGGAGGAGCCCGAGGAGGCCTGTGGCGTTGGCGTTCAGTCTCCTGAGCTCGTCGTTCCCGGCCATATCCACTAGCTCCTCTTCGCTCGGGACAATATCCGTGACAACGTATGCCCTGTGGTAGGCCGCAATTTCACCGGCCAGCGCCGAGAGCGCGCGGACGTGCCACATGTCAAAGTTCTCAGTTTCGAAGTCCGCCGGATTGGCGACGACTACGTATGAGGCTGGGATGCCCAGCTTCCTCATCTCCCTCCAGACCCTCTCCTGTGTGTTGTAGCTCGTTGGTCCGAAGCCGACGGTGCAGTTCCTCGCCGCGGCCAGTCCCGCGACCCAAAGGGCCTCCCTGTAGCTCCGGACGGTGATATGGCCGCTGAAGCCCGCGAAATTTTCGAGCGTATGCTTGCTCATGGGGAGCCTCTCGACGCGATCTAACTGGGCCGCGAGGCTCTCCTCTACTTCAGTAGAGTTTGAGAACAGGAGGACAGGCAGGTTTGCAAGGTCGGAATTCTGTATCGTCCAGAGGGAGTGGTCATCGAGCTTTCCGCCTTCAAGAACGAAGAGCGGGTGGTAACCGTTGTGCGTCACAATGGGAGCAAGGCAAGCGATGAAGGTCATTTCCCACTCCGTCTGGGGTTCCTCAACCACCGCAATGAAATCGGTTGGGAGGACGTAGGAGGGAGCGCGGATGTGCACAGGTGGTCTCCCGCCGAGCATAACGCCGGCTCCGGCCGCCACGATAATGCTGGCCGCGACAAGCGCCCAGAACCTCCTGTCCCCAAATATTCGTAATCCGTCGCGGCTCGGCATGCAGTCTTATATAACCGGGTTGGAAATATTAAATTTGTGGTGCAGGCGGGAGCTTCGCGTCTCATCTCCCTAACGAAGGCTTAGGCAAAGTATATTTCCGGCAATCGCAATTCCTGGCGTCGGGAGAATGGCAGAGGGGACCTGCGCTCAAAACGGACAGGGGGCTCTCTCCCCCGAAATACCGAGGCTGCGCCTCGTTATCTACGATAAGAAGAGCACGAGATCCTTCGAACCAGTGGATTTCGACGAGGCGAGTGCACTGGAAAAAAAGTACGAGGGGGAGGCCTGGCTGGACATCGTCGCTCAGCACGTTGACGAAATCCTCCACAAGTTCTCCCTATCCAAAGAGCCCAACGACCATTACATCATAGATGAAGAGGACAGGACGGTCTTTCAGGTCCCTTTCCTGGTCCGCAACTCAACTGAGACCCAATACCTCTACATCATCTGCGACAGCTCCAACCGCATCACGACCATCCGCCAGACCGCGTGGGAGAGGGGGCCGGTGGAGTCGACCCTGCGCTTCATCGGAGATATAGTGGACGAGGAGACCGAGGACGGAAAGATGCCCTTACACAACTTCAGGGACTTCGTTTTTACGGCTCTCCTGGGGGCATGCTCTGACGAGTTCATCGCCACGATTAGCGCCTCACGGAAAAAGGTCAATAAAATATATGAGGGAATTGTCCGCCATTCCGACCCGATGGAGGCCCAGGCCCAGATATATCAGGTCCACTCTTTCCTCTCAGAGACATTCGGAACCACGATATTCCTCTTCAGGGAGTTCGTCTCGCTCGTGCGCAAGGGGAGCGGTAAGCACCTGAAGCTCTCCCTCTACCAGTCCTACCTCGAAAAAGTGATGAACGACGTAACCCAGGCAATTGAGATGAGAGATGGACTCGAGAACACGCTCGAACTGATATCCAACACTGTCAGGGCCAGTTTGTCAGATATCAACATTGCGAACACTGAGAGGCTGAACAGGGCCGTGGAGATTCTGACTAGGCTATCGGTGCTCTTAATGATTCCCAACTCCGTATTCACCTTCTGGCCCACCCTCCCGATAAGCCCCCATGACACATTCCTCGGCCTCCACTCCGCTTCTTGGGAAATGATAATCGCTCTTCTTTTAACGATATTAGGACAAGTATTGATTTCCTATTATTACAAGCACTCATATATAATGGATGTTCTGAAAAAGAATAGATAAGCTTCCGGCGGTTTACAGGGCCGCTGAACGAGCAACGCCCCCCTCTCCTTATTGCGAATAAATAAATAGCCGGGAATGCCATCCGAAGCTCGCGGGCCCGTGGGGTAGTCAGGACAATCCTGCAGGTCTTCGGAATCTGCGACCCGGATTCGAATTCCGGCGGGCCCGCCATACCATCATGCTGGGCCCGCCTCTGTCCTCGGCGAGGTGGTCTCGCCTGCGGTTCCGACGGGCCACCTGTCCAACCGCCAGTCAACAGCGCCGGAATTCGAGAGGGCGACGCCGCCGGAGCTCATCGGCCAAACTAGCTTTATATCTCCCGTCGCTCAATCTACAATCCGATGGACGAAGAAACGGGAGCGGATGGCGGCGAGAGCGGAGGGGGGGCGGTGGTGGAGGTCTCTGGGCTGGTTGTCAGGTTCGGAGAGCTTGAGGCCCTTTGTGGCGTCTCCCTACGAGTAGAGCGGGGTGAGCTCTTCGGGCTCCTCGGGCCCAATGGAGCGGGCAAGACCACCCTAGTCAGGGTTCTCACGGGCCAGCTCCGCCCCACCTCAGGGAGGGCTTTCACGATGGGAGTCCCTCCCGACGACCCGATAGGGATGAGGCGGAGCGCGGGCATTGTCCCCGAGGCAGAGGCTCCGCCGACCTTTCTGACCGTGCAAGAGTTCCTGGAGCTCGTCTGCAGAATTCGCCAAGTCGAGGGCGTGGGCGAGAGGGTGGCTCGCTGGCTTGAGTTCTTCCAGCTCGAGGAGAAAAAGAGCGTCCTCTGCAGGGATCTCTCCAAGGGCCAGCGCCAGAAGGTGATGCTGGCGGCCGCGTTCATCCATGAACCACCGCTCCTGATTCTCGACGAGCCCCTGAGCAGCCTTGACCCCGTATTCCAGAGAAGGGTCACGGACCACCTGCGAGATTTCGTCGCCCGCGGCGGAACGGTCTTCATGTGCACCCACATTCTCGACCTCGCCGAAAAGCTCTGCAGCCGCGTCGCGGTCATAAACCGGGGACGGATTGTGGCGACCGGGGCTCCCGGGGAGCTGAGGGGGGCAAGCGGCGAGAGGCTTGAGGAGGTCTTCCTCCGCCTCGTCGAGGGCGGTGGATAGATGGCCGCGGCTCTCTATCGATCCCTCCTCTGGGCGATGCTCAAAGAGGAGTGGAGGCTCCACAAAAGCTTCGTCGGTGCGGTGGGCTCGGGGTTCTTCCCCCTCGTGATTTTTCTTTTCTCCCTGGTCCTCTCCATCGCCTCGCCCTTGCTAACAAAGAGGGTCAGCGTGGAGACAGTTCTGCTGGCGCTGCACCTCGGCGCCCTCCTCTACGGCCTCGGCGTCGGGGCCTTGGCGAGGATAGGTGAGGAGGTGATGACCCGCAGGCTCGGGCAGGTCAGCTTCCTCCTCCGGCTCCCGGTGCTCGAGCCCGTCTCCTTCCGGGCTATGATGAGCGTTTTCTTCGTGAAGGACGCAATATACTATGTTCTGTATTCTATCGTCCCCCTGACCGCCGGCCTCGCGGCGCTCGTGCCCTTGGGCAGGGCCAGTGCCGCCGGTGTGGCGCTTCTGGGCCTCACGGTTCTCCTGAGCTTCATGCTGGGAATGGGCGTCAGCTTCCTCCTCTCCGCACTCTCGACGCGGTCTGGAGTGGCGCTGGGTGCGGCCGCGCTGGTCCTGCTTGTGCTCACCGTTGCAGCCTGGCCGCTGGGCCTCGTCCCGCCGGAATATCTCCTGCTCCCGCTCGGTTTTTGGGAGTGGGGAAGTGCGGTTTATCTGGCCGCCTCCGCCCTCGCGGCTTCCGCGATCTCTCTTGGGGCCATTGTGCTCACGAAGGAGAGATTCTCCGTCTTGGAGAGGAGGTTCACCCCGTCCCTCCTGGCCCTTGAAGAGAGAATCTCTCCTTTCGGTCCCCAACCAATTCTACTCGCAAAGGAGTGGCTAGAGCTCAGGAGGAGCGGCGCCTTGCTTCCTGTTGTGACGGGCTTCCTCGGCCCGCTGCTTGCGGTCTACGCCCTGATATGGCTGATAAAGACTGGTGTTGAACTTCCCCTGGACTTCAACATCGTGTTCTACGGAGGCATCCTGGGCTTCCTCGGGCTTATGACCTACTCCTGGATGACCAATCTGGAGCCCAACGAGTTCCTGAACGCCCAGCCCGTGGGCGTGGACGACGTCATATGGGCTAAGCTGCGCCTTTACTTCCTTCTCACGTCTCCCCTCTCGCTGGCCTATCTCGCCGTCATCGGCATCTACAACGGAGAGGCGTATCTGTTTCCCCTCGCGGCGCTGGTCTCCCTGTCCACGATGACCTATGTCGCGGCCGTCGCGTCCTGGCAGACCGGTCTGAGGACCAACACGATGCTCTTCGACGCCCGTGTACTGGCCCGATTTACTCTTGCCGTAATTCCGCCTCTCATCATCGTCACACTGGCCTCCTTCAGTCTCCGCATGACGCCCCTGGAGGCCGGCGGGGTCCTCGCACTAGTCTCGATCTGCCTGTTCGCCGCCTCCCGTGTCCTATTCAAAAAAATACCAGGACGATGGAGGAACCAGGGCTTTGGCATCTGACCGGCAAGAGGGGGTTACTAGGTAGTGCATGGTGGTCTGTGGCCGGTCCAGAGCGCAAAGTATATCGGAATAGGAGCAGTTGGAAGCGTCCGGTGAGGCGATGTTCCCGGGCGGAAGGGGGATGAACCCGCGGCAGCTCCAGATGATGATGAAGAGGATGGGGGTGACGATGGAGGAGCTGGACGATGTGGAGGAGGTCTTGATTCGGTGCAACTCGAGGGATATCGTTATAAAAAAACCCTCGGTCGCGCAGATTACCGCCCAGGGCCAGAAGTACTATCAGGTTTCTGGCGAGGCCACGACCGTCGAGAGGGCCGGGGCCGTCCAGGCCGAGGACGTCAGACTCGTTGTGAGCCAGACCGGCGCCTCCGAGGAGGAAGCGCGCCGGGCCCTTCAGGAGGCCGGGGGCCGGCCCGCGGAGGCGATAATGAAGCTCCTTGAGAAAAAGGGCGTCTGACCGGCCCCCCTTCTACTCTCGCCCCCAAGGACCGTCAGCCTTTCGAGAGAATCGAGGATCTGTCCGCGGGCCGGAGCTCTTTCTTCATTTCCCGGAGGAGGAAATCATAATATGATATCTGCTGCTCCACCTTCTCCAGCTCGGCCTTGCGGAGAGGGTATTCCTCGGGTGGACTGATGCTGAGCTCCCTCTCGAGCTCCTCCCTCCTCTGAATCCATCTTCTCCGCTCGTCCAGCGTTGTGAGAATTCTGCGTGTGTCCAAGGCGACCCTCGATTCCCTACATGTGTTTTGTGTTGTATAAAGACTTTTTGGCATTCAGAGGGGTGAGGGACCTGTCCTCGCCGGACCGTAAACACCTTACCGGCTCAGGCGCTCTCAGGCCCGTCGCTCGACCAGCCCTTCGTAGACAGCAAGGGTTTTTTTGGCGGCTTCCAACCAATTGTACTCTTTCTCGACCCTCTCCCTTCCAGCCCTCCCGAGCCTCTCGCGTAGCCCGGGGTCAGCGAGAAGGGCCGAGAGTCTATCGACCAGAGCCTCCGTGTCGCCCTCCGGATAGAGCAGTCCGGCCCCGCGTATATAATCAGGAATCGCTCCGACGCTAGAACAGACCACGGGCTTCGCCATCGCCATGTACTCGAATATCTTTAGGGGGCACCACCACAGACCGTAGCGTTTGAACAGCTCCCTTCTCTTTTCGTCTTTCGAGGGGGCGAAAGGGGCGGCGAGGACACTGCACATATTCAAGTAGCGGGGAAGCTCCGTGTAGGGAATTCCGCCGGTGAAGCGGACCCTCGCCTCCAGACCCCTCCTCCTCACGAGCTTCCTGCACTTCTCGAGGTCCTCGCCCCCGGAGCCCATCATAAGGAGCCTGAGGGACAACTCACGCTGGGCGAGCTTTGAGAAGGCCTCGACGAGGTCCAGCGCCCCGTGCCAAGGGTGGAATGCCCCAGCGAAACCGATTATGTCCCCTCCTTTGCCCCCTCCCCAGAGAGCCCTAGCTGGACCGGAGGGGTCCGCGGAGGGCGTGAAGTGCTCCGGGTCGGCGCCGTTTGGAATCACGTGAATTGGGGTGCTGGTGTGCTTTGATATGATCTCCTTCAGGAGACGCGTCTGGACGATAATTGCGTTGGCTCCCCCAAAGCCCATCCTTCGAAAGAAGTTCCGGCTCCTGAAGCTGAAAGAGCCCTCGGGGAAGCTCTCTTCCAGGAAGGGGCTGTTGACCTCGAGAACTGAAGGGATGCCCATCAACTTCGTGGACAGGGGCGCCAAGTCCAGGCGCATTTCGTGCCTCTCCTGAATCACATCCACCCCCTCCTCCTCGATGATATTCTTTAGCCACCGGAGGGCGATTGCGGGCTCGAGAATGTTGAGCTGGGACCGGAGGCGCTCAGGGGGTCCGAAGGGCAGGGGGTACTCGAGCTCCCATCCGGCGTACCTGAGCCTGACACCCTCTGGGGGTGGGGGAGGGGCAGAGCCTGCAGGCGGGGGTCGAGCGACGAGAGTGAGCTCATGCCCTAGGGCAGCTAGATGGCGGGTGATATTGTAGACGTGGGTGAAGCCAGCGTGGTCGCCCGAGAACACTTGATGGTGCGCGAGATAGAGAATTTTCATGAAGCCCTGTCCGACCTTTCTTCACCGGTATATGGGTACGCCGGTGGAGTTCACCAGCTCCTTGTAGGCCGCGGCCAGCTGGAGGGTTATTCTCCCGGGCTTTCCGTCGCCAATCGTCCTGTCGTCCACGCTGACCACGGGCGCGAGCTCGGCCGCGGTCCCGCAGACAAAGACCTCGTCCGCGGCATAGACTTCGAAGAGCGTGAGCAGCTTCTCCTCGGCCGGTATCCCGAGCTTCTCGGCCAGCTCCAGCACCGTCGCTCTTGTTATGCCAATCAGGTTCGAGACGGTGTATGGGGTGAAGAGCCTTCCTTTCTTCACGATAAATATGTTGTCCGCAGAGGCCTCCGAGACATAGCCATCCCTATCGAGGAAGAGGGCCTCGTCCGCGCCCCTCTGATTGGATTGAATTGTGGCGAGGATGTTGTTCAGGTAGTTCAGGGATTTGATGTTAGGACTCACGCAGTCCGGAGGGTTCCGACGAACGCTGGCCGTGATCAGCTTCAGCCCACGCTCATATTTGTCTCCATAGAGCGGCGCAAAGGGAATGGCGATTATTATCACCGTGGGCTTTGAGCACTTCAGGGGGTTGAGGCCCAAATCCCCCACGCCTCTCGTGACCACGGGCCTTATGTAGCCGTCCACGATATTGTTCCTCCTGCAGGTCTCGAGGATGAGCTCGCTCATCTCATCTTTTGTGTGCGGGATTTTTAAATCAATCGCCTTTGCAGATTCGAAAAGCCTCTCCACATGCTCGTGGAGCTTGAACACCCGTTTGTTGTAGGCCCTGATGCCCTCGAAAACCCCGTCCCCGTAGAGAAGCCCGTGGTCGAAGACCGATACCGCGGCCTTGCTCCTCGGCACGAACTCGCCATTAACGTAAACCAGATGTTCCTGCACTTGGGGCCCCCCCTCGCTCCCCCCATATGCACCATATAATTTATTTTTTTACCCCACGCCAACCCTCTTGCGCAAACCAATTAAGCGAGAAGCTCGATACGGTGATGGGGGGAGCTCTTGATAAAGGAGTGCAGAACGCACGGCTACTTCAGGGCCGACGCCTGCCCAAACTGCAAGGAGCCGGGCAAATTCCTTATGAACGACGAGGAGGTTGACCAGCTCGGCAGAATTCTGGCGGGGGTTCTGAGGCACTTCCCCGAGAGGTTCCAGCTCTCGCTCGATGGGCACGGCTGGGTGGATATCCGAGCGCTTGTGGAGGCGGTGCGCCAGAGGCGCAGCCAGTTCCATTGGCTCAGGCCACACCACATCGTCGCGATGGCGGCGACCGATCCGAAGGGACGATACCAGGTGGAGAGGGGGAGGGTCAGGGCGACATATGGCCACTCCATCGAGGTCGACCTGGACCTCCCGACCGACGGCATACCTGACGAGCTCTACTACCCCGCGACGGAGGAGGAGGTGCCGATTCTCCTCGAGACTGGCCTGAAACCCTCGGACAGGAAGCACGTCCACCTGAGCCTCACACCCGAGAGCGCCGCCGACGCCGGCTCCCACAGGACTGAGAAGCCAGTGATTCTCAGGGTGGATGCAAAGGGGGCGGTTGAGGGCGGGGTGGTGATCAAGCGCGCTGGGAAGACAGTGTTCATCACGAAGGAGATTCCTCCGGAGTATCTTTCGAAGCTCTGAGCCCCTGTGGCTGATGGCTACTCAGGCCGCGCCGTTTTCCCCGGCCGCCACCACACCGGCGTGGCCCCCCGTCGCCAGACCCCGAGCATCGCCTGCCAGTCTCCGGAAAAGCCGGAGGGGCACGCTCGTGGATAGAGGGGCCGCGCTCCGGGCGGGTCATAGGAGGGCGCCGACACGGGGCCCCACGAACTGCCACATTATTAGAAAAATCACGAACAGCCCAGTGGCGATGTAGATTCTGGTTGCGAGGGCCTCCCTGCGCCTCGCCTCCCAGAGAGGCCTGAGGAGCTCCATCGCCCTTTCTAGAGCGTCCTTGTAGACCATGCCGCCGTCGAGCCTTGGTATGGGGAGGCAGTTGGTCAGCCCGATCATCAGGTTTATCCAGAATAGCCAATAGAACGTGTTGGCCAGTAGCCAGAAGGCCTGCGGTGGAAACACGGAGAGCGGCCCCCGAACTTCGTAGAGGTCTGTCACGGGAGACTCCATCGGCATGAGCCTGAACAGAGGCAGGCTGATGTAGTAGGCGGCGCTCGCCACGAACCTCTCCAAAGAATCGGGCTTCAGAGGGCGGGCGAGAGTGGTCGGCAGGAGGTCCGCGGACATCGTTCCTATACCAAGGAAGCCCCGGCCTCGGTACTCCTCGCGGTTGCTCTCGTTGTAGTATTTTTTGTAATATTCATATTTGTCCGCCAGAAGCACGTGGACGGTGCGCCTCTCGCCCCTAAATAGGTAGGTGATGGTGGCGTTGTCGCCTGAGTGCGAGCGCGCCATGAGCGCTGAAAAGCCCTCCTCGTCGCGGATGACAGCCTGTTCGGCGCTCTCATTGGGGAGCTGGATGGAGGTTATCAAGGCCCAGGGAGGGATGCCCGCACTGTGGGCCGGGTAGTCCTTTACCACGTGCGTCACGACAACCCCTTCCTCAACCGGTCCGGTGGAGGCCATGAAGCCCCACGAGAATATCCCGGCGCAGGCGAATGCCAGAATCAGATTGGAGGCGGGGCCCACGGCGTACATTCTCGCTCTCTTGCGTCTGGGGAGCTTCTTCAGCGCCTCCTCATCGGGCTCGACGAAGGCCCCAATTGGAACAACGAACAGAAGGAGGCCGGTTGACTTCACCGGGACGCCCGCTGTGCGCGAGAGCACGCCGTGGGCGAACTCGTGCACCACGATTCCTATGGCGAGCGCCAGGATGCCGTAGCCGATGGGAATCAGGGGGTTGATGCCCGGAATTCCGAGAATCATCTCGGGACCGGGCGCTGCGGAGGCCGGGACGCGCAGAGCCAGAGGAACTTCCCATATCAGAACCACGGTGACCAGAATCATGAAGAAGACCAAAATGCCCAGAGAGACGTTGCCGAACCGGCGCCAGAAGTGCTCCCTTCCGGAGAGGCGCTCTATCAGCCTCAGGCCCCTCTTCGTCCTTATCATTAGGAGAGGGCCGGCGGCGGATACGCCCAGCTTTTCCAACACCCGCGCCTTCCAGAGGACTATGACCAGCAACACGTAAATGGTAACGACCAGCAGGGCCGTGATTATTCCGAACTCCATCGCCCGCGTGATTGGGGATGGTGTAGATTAAGGTTGAGGTCTGATGATACCTACCAGACAAAGTAAATAAGGGCCGAGGTGGTTTGAGCGCCCCGTGGGACCATGAGACAGTACATCTCGGACATCCGCGCGCTCCCCGACGGCAGCCCCGTGATGGGCCGCTTCGCGGTCAGGGGGAAGGAGGCGGTCAGGGAGTACAGGGCGAAGGAGGGGAGGTTCTTCTCACTCCAGCTCTCTGACAGAACGGGAAGCATACTGATGAAGTACTGGGGCGGGCGCGACCCGAAGACCGTTATGGAGCTCTACGCCTCCATCGAGCCCGGGGATGTGGTGATGCTGACGGGCACAGTCACCATGGACCAGTTCGAGCAGGCGCCCGTGATAACCGTGAACGAGGGGACCCAGCTGCTCAGGAAAGTGGAGAGCGTGCCGCAGGAGGAGCTGGCCGAGTACCTTCCGTCGACGAAGAGGGACAGGGGGAAAATGCTGGAGGAGCTGCTCGGAATCGCGCGCAGCGTAAAAAACGAGCATCTCAGGGCCCTATTGGAGTCTTTTTTCTCAGACCCTGTTTTTGTGGAGAAATACTCCTCCTCTCCATCCGCGATCATCCATCATCACAACTATCTCGGAGGCAATCTGGAGCACTCGCTCAACGTGCTGAAGCTCTGCCTGACGCTCTGCGACGCGTATCCGGAGCTCGACCGCGACCTGCTCATCGCGGGCGCGATTCTGCACGACATCGGCAAGCTCGAGGAGTACGCAACAAAGGCAACCATAGTAATGACGGACAGGGGCAGGTTCCTCGGCCACGTCGCGATAGGGGAGAGGATGGTCAGCGAGAGGGCGGGGGCGATACCCGGTTTTCCGGAAGAGCTGATGATGAAGCTTGGCCACCTGATGCTCCAGCACCACGGCACCCTCGAAGAAAACAGGCTCAAAGGGATGAAGATACCGGAGACGGCGGCGCTGCACTTCGCCGACGACGCCGACGCCCAGACAAAGGAGTTCCTGCAGATTCTAGAAGCTGCAAGGGAGACGAAGGACGCTTGGTCGTATCAGAGGGCGATAGGAAATGAGATCTACACAAAATGATAACGTGGATGGTGAGAGGCTGCGCGGTGGAGCGGAATGTGGAAATGAATGGCGACGCGGCCGGGGGGAGGACGTGGAGGGGAAGCTAGGGAAAGGAAATCGGAATTGGTATGAGGGTGGGGTATGATGGTGGAGGCGGAGAGGGAGCTGAATGTGGAGGGAAACGACGATGGCGGAGAGGGAGCAGGGGCCTCACGCGCGCGGATGGGCGCGTAGGAGGAAAAGTGCCGGAGCGCAGGTCTCGTCAAGAATCACGGCCCCTGCGGTCGCGTCGAAGGGCGGAAAGGCTCCTATGGAGATGCGTCATGTGAGTGTCAGGTGCTCCGTCTCCCTCGAGCTGGAGTTCGCGAGCGCAGGAGAGGCTCGCAGGGTGGCCGCGGCGCTCGAGCCGGACAACGAGGGCTTCCTGAGGAGCAGGGTGGAGGGCAGGAGGCTTCTCGTGGAGGGAGAGGCGGGGACAATCCCCTCACTACTGCAGACGCTGGACGACTACCTCGCCTGCCTCGGCGTGGCGGTGCGCGCGGGCGGGGGATGTGAGAGGAGGCGCGAGGAGAAAGAAGAGGAGTGAAAATGGACGGCGGGAGCCCCGCGCGGCATCGTCCGTTCTCTGCGGGAGGAACGTATCGGACGGGGAGGACGGTGGCTCCTCCGAGACCGGACGGAGAAGGGGGAGGAGAGCTGGCGGGAGGGGCCAGAGGACTGCCCACGACGCCTCCCGCTCCCCAATTCCGGTCCTTCGGTTCGTGAGGGGGGCTTAATGGTCCTCCACGACCCAGTCCCGCCAGGAGCTCCCCACCGAGGCCTTCCTCTCCTGAAAATCCTTTAAGAAGCGCACGGCGAGCTCCGCCGCCTCCCTCTTGCAGGCCCCGCAGAGGCGCTCCCCGCTCCTGCAGCTGTTGTATATCGTGTCGAGCTCCGCGTCGTCCTCGACGAGGTGGTAGAGCAGCATCTCGTAGACCGAGCACTCCTCGGGCTTGCCGCCGCTCCTCCTCTGCTCCTCCACCGAGACTGCGCCACCGGTCTTCGCCCTCATCACCTTCTCCGCCGCTTGGGCGGGCGGGTCCGAGAGGAATATCGCGCTCTCGGGTCTGGATGAGGACATCTTGTCTCCCGTCAGGCCGGTGATGAATCGGTGGTACGTGGAGGAGGGCTGAAAGAAGATGTTTGCGGAGCGCTTCGACTCCTCCGCGATCATCGCCCCGTCGAGCTTCGGAACATCGGCCGGGGATGCGTCGTCAATGTAGAGGGCTTTGTAGGCAGGTATCTTCCTCAGCTTCGCGAACCCGGCGGAGCCCGCGACCGACTCGGCGAGGGAGAGCAGCTCCTCCACGCCCTCGTCCGCCTTGACGAAGACGCCGACCCTCCCGTCCCTCGCAACGGTAACGTTGCAGAGCCTGTGGGCCGAGGCGATGTCCCTGGAGAGCCTTATATGGGGGTCCTGGTCGACGCCCACGGGGACGAGGGTGGGCCTCGGGCCGCCGTAGCGCTGCAGCTGGACGTGCAGGATGTCCCCGGCCTGAACGAGCGGGGCGAACATGTGGGCCATGCTCGTCGAGTCGTCCATGCCGTATATGGCGCGGATGGCCGAGAGGTTGACCCTCTTTCCAAGAATGTAGGCAAGGTCCTTCACCGCCCCCCTCGTGGACTGGAAGTATATCTGGCACCTGTCCCTCTTGAGGCCGAGGGCGATGTAGGACTTGATGTACTGATCGACCGCGATTTCTCTCCCCTTTTCCAGAGGGACGTTTCTGGTGGCGTAGGCCTCGATGTCCGCGACGGCGATGAAAACGTCCGCGCCGAGGGACTGGAAGTACATCACCTGGTCGAGAACCATCTTGTGCCCCAGGTGCATGTCGCCGGAGGGCATCAGGCCCGTCAGGACGGCGAAGGGCCTTCTGTGCAGAATCGCGTCGTGGATGAGCTCGAAGCCCCTGTGGCCGAAGACCACGCCCCTCCTGAAGAGCCTGTGCGGACCCGGGAGCTCGAAGCCCTCGAACCTCTCGATGCCGAACTCCTGAAGGAGGCGGCCGTAGTCCGCGAACTGCGCGCTCGCCCACGGGTCGATTCTCATCGTGGGGCGGAGGGGGCTGGGGCATCATAATGGTTGCGAATTCCAGTTGGAGGGAGCGGAGCCCCCCATGTCAGGGAATGGAGCCCGGCAGGGAACACGGACCAGAGCGGGAGTGTCAGACAGGGGTCGGGGGGCAACGGGAGCAGCGCATTTAACTCTTGTGGTCTCAGAATTGGTTAAATAGTGGACACCGCAATCGGGCGGTCGCACGGGAACCCGCTGGGCGCGGTGCGCCCGCATGGGAGCCGTCGGAAATGGAGGGAGAGAAATGAGGATGTCAATCGGTGTCGGTAGCGCGGGGGCACTCGCCGTTGTGGCGATGTTCCTGCTGGCAGGGGTGCCCCTTGCGGGCGGAAACGAATATCAATACTCTGTGACCTTCCCGCTGCTCGCGGGCAAGAAGGACATCGGGGCCGAGGTGAAGGTCTGGCACGACAACGAGAACTTCTATGTGAAGTTCACGACCACGGGCGACTGGTATTTGTCCGAGACGCATGTGGCGATATCGGTGCAGGAGAGCTGCCCGAGCGGCGACCCTTCAGGAATTCCTGCGAAGAACGGGAACC